>JAGLDW010000191.1 GCA_023145395.1 Lentisphaeria bacterium
TGGTACGACGGCGCGATCAAGCGCAATGTCCTGTCCGGCGGCGATTGGATCAGTCACTACCACAAGACCAAGTCCGGGTCCGCCACCTACGCCTTTGCTGCGAACGTTTCGGATGCCTACACGTTCTGGATCCGCACAAACCCTCTGCGCAGCAGCCTGGCCTACCGACTCGACGGGAGTGATTGGACTCCGGTGAACACGAACAGCGACGTCCGCGGGCGAACCAACATCGCGGCGGACAACAAGCCGGACATGCGGTACATCGGCTGGGTCAACGCCGGCAAGGTCCAGCTCGGGAAGGGAAACCACACGATCGAATTCCGCTTCGACAGCAAACTCCTAAACCACGGCGCCATCGATTGTTTCGCGTTCACACGCATCCCGTTCGCCCCGACCGGCACGGAAAAGCCGTCCGTGGAAATTGCCTCTGCCGCTGCCCCCGACGCCTGGTTCCCCGTGTCGTCCGTGGAGGACGAGTTCAGTCCGGACTCGGTAATCGACATGTCGCACCTCGTCGAAGCGCCAGCCGGCACGCACGGTTTCCTCAAGGCCGACGGATCGCATTTCCGCTTTGCCGACGGAACGGGACCCGTGAAGTTCTGGGGCATCGGCGCGGCACCCTCCGGCGAGAAACAGTCCGACTTCGCCTACTTGGCAAAGTGGTACCGCAAGCACGGCATCCATCTCGTGCGCCAGCATACGATCCTCCAAATCACCGGACTTCTCCGCAGAGACGGCAGCTTCGATCCGGCCAGATTGGACCGACTCGACCGATGGTTCGCCGCCCTCAAGAGCGAAGGCATCTACATGACCTGGTCCGTGTTCTATCCACATCACCAGCCCTTTCTGCAAGGGCATGACGGATACGATCCCGAACGCTTTGCCGAACTGGCCAAGTTGCGAGGCAACGAGCGCGCGGGAAACGGTCCGATCCGTGTCGGAGACTTCGTGAACCACGACCGCTTCCTCCAGGATCTACAGCTCAAGTACCTCAAAGTGCTCCTCGCCCACCGGAATCCTCACACCGGGCTGAGGTATGCCGACGACCCCGCGCTGGCCGTGCTGGAAGTGCAGAATGAGAGCAATGTCTTCTGGGGAGCGGTCAATGAAATGCGCAATGGGAAGGCACCCCTGTTCCGCAAGCAGGTGCGACGGCAGTTCGCCCAGTTTGTGAAACGCAAGTATGGCGGCAAGGACGCCGCAGCGAAGGCCTGGGACGGCAAGTGGCGTCCGCAGGACCGCTGGGAAGCGGGAGAACTTGAGTTGATGGGAAACTACCATCTTGGCACCGACGGTCCCAAGTACGAGTTCAAGGGGCAACGGCGGCGCGCGGGGGACTTCGTCGAGTTCCTGACATCCATTCAACGCGGGTTCTTCCAACGTCGCGAGCGCGAAGTCCGCACACTTGGCTTCCAAGGGGTGACAGTGACCACGGCGTGGAAGGCCATGGGGCCGGCGGCCAGCATGGCCAACCTCCACTGCGACACCTCCGCGGACGCCATCGACCGGCACAACTACTTCGGTGGCGGGGCGGGTGGGCATGCCATCCACGAGGGGAAG
The DNA here is from genome assembly GCA_023145395.1 of Lentisphaeria bacterium. Taxonomy (GTDB): domain Bacteria; phylum Verrucomicrobiota; class Lentisphaeria; order Oligosphaerales; family Lenti-02; genus JAGLDW01. The sequence continues at coordinate 1,561 of JAGLDW010000191.1, forward strand.
GTCAGTACCGCCACGCATCTCTCCCGTCCGGGCAGCGGGATCCTCAATCTGGCGTTGTTTCAGGTGGGAAACCGACCCTTTGCAGTCAGCGAGTGGAGCATGACTCCACCCGCGCCCTGGAAAGCCGAGGCCGCGCCCCTGGTAGCATTCTACGGCCTGGGCCTTCAGGGGTGGGACGCCAGCTATCACTTCACCTGCGGGGGCAGACGCATCGCGGACGGCTGGGGCGGCGGCAAATACGTCACCGCCACGCCACACTACCTGGGACAGTTCCCCGCCCTCGCCTTTGCCGTGCGCCACGGGCACGTTCGGGAGGGCGCATCCATCGCCGCCCGCAAACTCGGCAAGAGCAAAATCTTCTCCGGAATCGATCCTCTGGGCCAGGCGCTGTCGGGTGGCACGCACGACTACAAGGAATTGGAGGGAACCATGGCGCTGCCCATCGAAGCCGTGGCGGCGGGCCGCATCACAGTCGGCTTCGGCAAAGGGAAGAGCCAAAGCAACGGGCTGGACGCGTGCATGGATCTGCAGAACAAGGTGGTCACGGCCAACACGGGACAGCTCCGCTGGGACTATGGCAACCGGATCGTCGAGATCCGCACGCCCAAGACCCAGGCTGTGATCGGCTTCGCAGGAGGACGCACGATCAGACTGCCAGCCGTGACGCTACGGCTGAAGACGCCCTTCGTCTCGCTGATCTTCACGCCGCTGGACGACAAGAATCTCGACCGGTCAAAGCATATCCTCGTGACAGCGATGGCGCGGGACAAGCAGACGGGCGCTACGTTCAATGCCGACTGGTCGCGCCTGAAGGCTGTCGGCGGACCACCCCTGCTGATGGAGCCCGTCCAGTCCACCATCCTGCTCAAGGGTGCTCCCCCCACCGAGATCCGCGCCTGCGACATCTACGGAGTCCCAAAGGGAAAGCCGTTGCCCATTGCGGACAACGGCTCTTTTGAAATCGACGGAACGCATCGGGCCTACTACTACAGTATTCGCAGATAGCAGGACATCCGGAGTCGAGCCTCAGTCCCAGTTGCTCTCAGAGAAGCAAAGCTCTCCGCCTCAAGAAAAGTGAAAACCGCAGAAAGTCGCGCGCAGAGCAAAGCCTTCTCTTGTGCACATGGCTGCGCCGCGATAGAGTAATACAATAGGCATAGGCATGTGGAATGAATTCCACCCTCATAAGGAGACCGACAGATGAAATCCCGCAAGGTCCAGATTTCCTTCACGTTGATTGAGCTTCTAGTGGTGATCGCGATCATCGCGATCCTGGCCAGCATGTTGCTTCCGGCCTTGGGCAAGGCGAGACAGAAGGCGCACACGATCAATTGCGCAGGCAACCTCAAACAACTCGGGACAAGCTGGATCATGTACGCAGGCGACCACGACGATGAAGTGCTCGCCTTCAACGACGCGGGTTGGGACGGCCCCATCGTCGGCGGCGGCCAGAACCAATGGCGCTTCATGCTCCAGCCCCAGGTCGGGGACTGGCAAGTCTTCCGCTGTCCAAACGGGCGTGACGACAACCCCGCCAACAAGGCAGTGCAGATGATCAACAACTATGGCTACAATGCCTACGTGCCAGGCAAGCACGCAGTCGGAGCGATCGTGCATCCCACCGAAACCGTGTTGTTCGCCGACTCCGGACATTGGAGTGCAGCGCTCTACAGCGGCTGGACCATGGTCTATAGCGGCGGCGAAGGCAAAGGCTGGCTCGGCAATGTCGAGACCTCCGCCTCGGCACGCACGCCCGGCAACATCCGACACGAGGGATCCAACCTCGGCTACTGCGACGGCCACGTGGAGTTCATGAATTGGAAACAACTCAGTTCCGAACGCATGAAACTGCTCAATCCCTCGAACTAGCGATGCTGGGCAGCCGCTTCCGAAGCTCCTGCAGCAAGTATGGATTCAGGCCCTGGCGACGACGAATCCTCCGGTGCAAGACGACAAACACAAGGATCGCCGTCACATCGAGCACCGGCCACAGCAAGGGGGAGACCCACCAGCCACCCACCACTTGACCGCTGCGAAAGAAATCGATTCCACCGCTAATCGCATCGCAGATGATGTGCAGCACATACGCAAAGGCGCACCACGGTGCAAGCCAGGCACCTTTGTGAGAGCGAATGCGTGATCAGATTCATTGGCCGCCTCTGTCGCTGGTCAAGGGGCGACCGCACCAGCCAAGAGAGTCGAACAGACGGACGAGGATCTCCTGGGCCACGGGAACGGGAAGACTGTTGCCAGCCTGCTTGCGCGTCTGATTGTCGCTGCTCACGATCTCGTACGAGTCAGGGAAGCCCTGTAGTCGCAGCATTTCCCGGGGGGTCAGACGGCGTTCGCCATTCACCAGCAGATAGTTGTAGGAGGCGCCGGCACGCAGCGCGCAGGAGTAGGGATAGGCGCTGATGTGCCCGGACTTGTTTTCGTGCCAGATGGTGGGCTCGTCGGTTTTGGCATGCTGTCTTCGCCTGCGCTCGCGGATGTATGGCGAGGCTTGGTATTTCTCCGGCACATCCCGCTCCAGGATCTCGGACAATGGACGCATGGGAGCATCGCCCACGGGCCACTGAAACAGATGCAGGTCTCGGAAACCAACGATGAATAGACGCTCGCGCTTCTGCGGCAGACCAAAGTCAAGCGCGTTCAGAATGCGATATTCGCAGGTGTAGCCCAGATTTTGCAGCGCCTCGAGAATCCGCCGCAGCGTCTGCCCCTTGTTGTGGCCCCGCAGCATCTTCACGTTCTCAAGCACGAAGGCGGCCGGACGCTTGGCCTCCAGAATCCGGGCGATTTCGAAGAATAGCGTGCCGCGCGTATCGTCAAATCCACGGCGACTTCCCATAATACTGAATGGCTGGCAGGGAAACCCTGCGAGAAGAAGATCATGGGCGGGAATGTCCGCAGCCTCGACCTGGCTGATATCCCCCACCGGTCTCTCGCCAAAATTCGCCTCGTAGGAGTCTTGGCAGGCAGTGTCGATATCGCTGGACAGCGCGCAACGAAGGCTGAGTCCCCCTTCTGCGGCAGCTCCCTCGGCGGCAAGGCGAAAGCCCCCGATGCCACAGAACAAGTCGATGTACCGAATCTCTGTCATGCCGTCCCAGTCCGTGATACTCACAGTGTTTTCATTAGCGAAGAACCTATTTCCCACAGAGGGCTTGCGCAAACACCTCTTGCTCATCTAGGTGCGAAAGGAGATCCGTCAGGAAAA
>JAGLDW010000192.1 GCA_023145395.1 Lentisphaeria bacterium
CAAGCGACAAGATTTTCTGCATGGGTTGGAAATGTGAGTATATTGAATGAGACTGGCAAGATCGGATGGTCTATCAACTTTGAGGAATGCGTCCCATGAATCCGCGCGAGAACATGCTTTCGCTGTACCGCCGCACAGGCTACGAAGTCGCACCCGTAGCCTACAGTTTGTGCCCCGTCATGCAGGAAAAGAGCTGTGCCGCGCTCGGGGACACAGCGCCTGCGGACCACTTCGACTATCCGGAGGGATTCGCGCGCGCCGGCTGTCCCGCACCCGCGCTCGTCCCTCGCGAAACCCCGGACTGGCACAGGTTTTTTCCTGAAGAACTCAACCAGGATGTGTCTTTCGGCGCCTACGGCGTCTGCTTCGAGGGAGGTCACGAAGGCACGCACCACCTTTGGCGCATGCACCACCCCATGGCGCATTTCGACTCGCTCGAGCAGATGCAGGACTATCCCTGGCCGGAATGGGACTTCGACAATATCGACCACATGAGAAAGGCTGTGGAGGATGCCCACTCCAAAGGGCTGCCCGTGATCGCGGACATGGCGTGTGCCATCTGGGAGACGAGTTGGTACATCCGCGACATGACCCAGCTCATGATGGACATGATTGCGGACGAAGCGAAAGCCGCCTACGTCCTCGACCGCGTGACGGACGATTCCACAAAGCGCGCGGTCGCAGCCGCCAAGGCGGGAGTCGATATCATCGCCACTGGCGATGACATCGGCATGCAGAAAACCATCATGATGTCTCTCGACATGTACCGCGAATGGCTAAAACCCCGTCTTGCCAAGATCATCTCCGCAGCCAAGGCCGTGAAACCGGACATCCTTTTTCAATACCACAGCTGCGGATATGTGGAGCCCTACATTCCGGATCTGATGGAGGTCGGGGTGGACATTCTCAACCCCGTGCAACCCGAGTGCATGGATTTCGGGGAACTGCTTGCGCAGTATGGCGACGCACTCTCCTTCAATGGCACTCTTGGAACCCAGACGACCATGCCTTTCGGCACGCCGAAAGATGTGCGAGAGGTGGTGTTGCGCAATCTGGAGATCGCGGGGGACCAGGGGGGGCTGATGGTCCAGCCCACTCATCTCCTCGAGCCGGAAGTTCCATGGGAGAATGTGGAAGCCTACGTCCTGGCCTGCCGCGAGTTCACGCGCGCCAACTCTGGCTGAAGTACCGCATGAACCCAGGTGGCTGCGGGGACGCGACCGCTTCAAGACACGTTGCGAACTCCGCAAACCCTGGAGGGCAGTGTTTCTCTTCGTGTCCTTCGTGTCTTCGTGGTGAATCCCGCCCTGCAAACTCCGCAGGCCATGGCTCGCTGGGAGGCTCGCCCTCCACGAGTTGGGCGGTTCGCAGGGCATGCCCCGCGTTTGCTCAACCGGGCAGAACCATGAAGCGCGGGGGGACTTCCCCGGTGCAGACGAAGTAGAGCGCACCGACTACACTGGGTGCCACCGCGCCAAGCACTTCTCCCGCAATCAGGCCGATCATCAATGGCTTGAGCCGCTGGTAGACGCGTGCCCCTCCATATTTGGTCACGGATGTCTTGATCAGCCACCCCACGAGGAAGGCGCCGCATAGACGCCATTGCGGCTCAGTCGCCCAAGTGAGAAACAGAATCGGGTGAATCGGCCACCAGGTGAAGCGCAGACGCGCGGCGGAAAACACCAGCACCAGGACCAAACCCGCTGCCAGACCCGCCATGCAGGCGGGATCGGGACGCATGGCCGCAAAACGGCCGGCAATCGTGCGGTTCTCCGCCTCTTCCTGCAGACCCTGGATCTCCAGTTTCTCCTTCGCTTGGGCAATGTTGTCGAACTGCATGCGCGGCGTGCTCTTGCTGGACCAGCCATCATGCCAGGACACCCCACGATCGTACTGAAAATACAGTGTGACTGGCAACGCCACGCAAACGCCAAGCAGCAATGCGACGCCTGCCACCGCAGTCCCCCGGCCAAGCTTGCCTCCCCCACGCAAGTCCAGAATCTTCAGAGAAGTGCTCATGAACGCCATGATGGTTTCACGCGGATCCACCACCAGAATCATGCTGACAGTCAGCAGGATCATAAGCTGATTAAGCCCCAGTGCACTGGCCCCGAAAATGCCCCAGATCACCCCGCAGGGAAAGTAGAAAGGCTGAATGTAGAACATGCCCGTCTCCGCCATAATGCGGCTGATCATCACGAAGAACAGGAGAATGATCCCGGTGTAGAGCAGCGCCAGCGGCCATTCCAGCCCAGCGTGCATGAGATAGCCCGCAAACACCCCCGACAACACGAGAAACACACGCATGCCCCACACGGCGCGAGGCTCCACTTGGTCGGTCGCTGGAAGAAATAGGGCTTTTCGCAAGACGGTGCTGTAGTAGCGTCGCCCGAGATAGAGGATCGCCAGAAACATCCCCAGATTCGAGCCAAAGTTCAGAAAGGCCCGAATCCGCAGCGCGGTGTAGCCGGAACCCTCGATGGGATCCGTGAGGGTAATGCCATAGGTGGCCAGCGCCCCCACCACGAGCGCCCACAGGAACGGGCCGATCCCGCAGGAGAATGCCACATCGCTCGCGAGGAAGTAGGTGAGCCCGATCACGCTGAAATACAGAGTCGGTGCAAGCAGGCGCACGCCGCCGCCCCGGGCAAGCGCAGGCACAAGATGATGCAGTGGGGTCAGATTGAAGCGCACGGGCACTGGGATGAGAAACTCGGGCCACCAGCGGCAGCCAAAATTGTTCGCGTGGATCAGAAAGACGACAATCGCCCCAAGCCAGAACAGTCGGTTGCGGAACAGAGATGCCTGCTCCCCCTTTTCGTCCGGCAGCAGCGACGAGGCAAACTCCGCGACGGGATAGGGTAGATGCTCGTGATCCGACCATTGCCGATGGGTCACCAGAGAGAGAGCCACCAGCGCCCCCCACAGACTCAGAATGATGGGTAGCCAAAAGACCAGCGCCCGCCGCCAGGCTCTCCACGGGATGTCCCGCAGCCGGATGTGATGACCTGGGCTTCCCATGCCCTGCACGAAGCCATTTAGAACCCGGTCCTCGTCCTCCGCGACATCGACCAGCATCCCCTCTGGACAGATCTCGAGCACCTTCTTCTCGCGCCAGCGCGGTTCGACCCGGTTGTAGTGGTGCGGCAGGATCAGCGAGGTGGTGAACGTGCGCATCAGACCGGATCCGGGAACGCAGCAGGCGGCCAGCGTGAGCGTCAGGATCACCGCCAGTTCACGCCCTCGGAAGGCAAAGCGCTTCATCAGCGGATTGAGAAATGCCACGACCAGTATCAACATGCCGAAGACCGCCACCGGCATGTTGTTGCCGACCAGATAGGTCTGCTGCAGAATCTGGTCGTTCACGTAGCTGACGCCACAGATGGTGGCGGCGCCGAGTAGACCTAGTATCACTGCGCGAAGGGTCATGCGAGAATCCGCTCCACCTCCGCGTTGGGAAGAAAATGGCCGACGAATGGCTGGGACAGATCCTCCTGCGATTGCTGCCAGACGGCCCAGAGGCCCTCGCTGGTCGCGGCGGTCTCCACATAGCGGCTGCAACCAGTTCCCATCGGCGAGATGAAGAAGGGAAACAGCGCGGACAGACGTTCCGTGGAGGGGTACTCGCTATCGAACCCCACCAGCAGGCCACCAATCTCCTCGCACGAATATCCCCGCGGACGAGAGATGGCGCGCGTATTTTCATCATGCTGCCGCACGCACTCGAGTCCATCATAGAAGTACATGGCCACGGGCTCGCAGTCGGAGAACACCCCAATCTGGGGAACTTGTAGGCGCGATGTGATGCGACAGCCGGCCACGTCCCAGGTGGGTCCGCGAGTCGCCACTTCGCGAGTCTCGATCTCGAAGACCCCGTTCCTGCGCACGGCCAGTCCCGAGTTGGCGCACGTCCAGCAGAAGGGATGCGAGCAGAAAACCATATGCGTGGCGCCACCGGGCCCATCGTAGACCACCGGATCCTTGATATGGATGTAGGAGGGGTTCTCGAACTCGGCCAGCACGGGGCGAATGGTCGCCGCGTCCAGCTCGCCGGGAGTCGCCCCCTCGATCACATCCACGGACCACACGCCGCAACCAGGCTTCAGATAGCTGCCCACGCAATCGGGATAGGGCCGTTCTTTCTCCGAGGAGATGAACAGTTCCCAGGTGCCGTCGGACTTGCGGTGCAGCGATGTCCCCTCGATGGAAAGCACCTTGTTGCCGGGAAAGGACAGGTCGGCTTTGCTCCAGCTGCGCTCCCTGGTGAATGTGCGGCCGCCGTCGCGGGATGCGAAGAGCGTGCACTCAAGCCCCCTTTCGCCTGCGGCAAGACCTGTGCGGGAGTCACCGAAATTCCGATACCGCCCATACAACCACAATGTGCCATCGTCGTCAGCGGCGAGCCCACCACCCCCAAACCAAAAACCAGTCCGGTTCTCGTTCGGCGGAACGAGGATCCGCGCTGCTTCCTGGTTCACCAGCGCCGCGGACAGCGCGCTCAATTTGCTCTTCTGGTCGTCGGTCAGAACCCGCTTTTCCATGTCCGTGCTCCTTCTGCGTAAATGCGTTTTGTCAAAAAAAGCTGTACATGTTCTTATCCAACTGCCATTTTTGAAGGGAATTGGCTACCTCTCGACCTTCTCCCTCGTTGCCTGCCATTTCGGTGGACGATAGCGGCGACGATGGCGGAGGACGATGGGTCGATTCCTCCTCGTGATCCGTTCTCGTCGCCGACATCGTCAACCGATTCCCCGTTCTCATAGCTCTTCACAAAACTTTTGACAATACCCGTAAACGATCTGACTACGCAACGGTGAAAGTCCAGACACCATTTCCCTTGTCGTACTCGCGGGTCACTTTACGGCCCGCAAAGACACGTTCGTTGACTGCGTACTTCGCAAGGAGTGCGGCGACCTCCCTGCCCTCTCCCGCGACAGAGGCGCTGAGCTCCGCCGGCGCCATCTTCGCCGCTTCGGCCGCCGCATCGACTCCCGTTCCGCTCCATTCCCCGGTCAAGTCATTCAGCCAATCCCGTGTCGATTTGGCCAGCATGTTGACCGTGTCCGCCGCATCCTTGTAAGACTCCACGCCGGGCTGGTTGAAGGCATTGACGCGAATCATCTCCGCGTAGAACACGACGGCGCGCTCGTACAGGGCGATGAGCATGCCGAGGGACTTCTCGTTGAGCTGCTCGAAGACCATGTCGATGACCATGCGATTCTTGTCACCAAGCGCTCGCACCAGCCCCTGTTTGAAGGCGTGCAGATAGTCGCCCATGGTGCAGCCGCCCTCCAACTCGCGCGTTGGCTCGCCATCCTTCAGGATCTCGATGAATGTGGCGAAGAAGTCATCGCGCCCATCGTTGAGCTGCTGGATGTAGGCATGCGCGTCGGTGCCGCCCTTGTTTCCGAACACGCTCAGCCCCTGGTGCACCGTCTCGCCTTCCAGGCTCTTTTCCTTCCCCAAACTCTCCATCACCAACTGCTGCAGGTATTTGCCCATCAGAACAAGGCGGTCGGAATACGGCACGATGACCATATTGCGGTCGCCACGCTTGTTGCCCGCCACGTACCAGGCCAGAGCCAGCTGCATGGCCGGATTCTCCGCCACACGGGGCGCGCGGGTGATGGCGTCCATAGTCTTCGCGCCCTCGACGAAGCGGGGGAAACTCACTCCCGTCAGCGCGGCGGGAACATGCCCCACGATATTGGTCTCGCTCGTGCGCCCGCCGATGGACTTGGCCATGGGAAACATCTTCAGCCAGCCGTTGCCAGCCGCATACTCCCACAGCCCACTCTCCTCCTGGGTGATGGCAACTGCATGGGAGGCAAAATCCACGTTTGCTTTTTCGTAGGCCTGCTCCAACGCCATGCGGTTGTTGATCGTCTCACGTGTCTTGCCGCTCTTGGAGACCGTCAGCACAATGGCGCTGGCGGGTTCCACCGCCTGAAGAACATCGATGGCGCCAGCGCTGTCCGTGTTGTCCAGAAAGTAGATGCGGAGCCAACCGTCTCGCTTGGCTAGAGAAAGCTCGTTCCAGTAGGGGCCCCGGACGGCGAACTGCATGAGCTGGGGACCCAGCGCGGAACCGCCGATCCCGTTGACGATCACACAGTCGATGTCCTTCCGCTTGCGCATCTCCTCGGCAAACTCCTGCACCTGCGTGTACACATCGCTGTCGCAATACGCGAGACGGTCGGTGAAATGCGTGACCTGGCGCCCCTCGTCGGGGTTTTTGATCTTCCCCGCCTCGATGTCGATCATGCCCTGATAGGCGATGTTGATGACGCTTTCCTGCACATCCCGCAACGCTTCGGCACAAAGTTTCATCCCGCTCATGTCAAGGGCGAAGCCATGTTCTTCACTGGTGTATCCGGGCAGAGCGCTGGTCTGGCATGGCATGGTGAAAGCCTTTCGTCGGAGGCGTTGAAAATGGAGCTGTCAAAGCCTATGTTCAAGGTCGAAAAACGGGGCAGAAAACTCTGTCTGCCACGAGTGCCACACCATACTCCCTGAAAGGGCTCCGCTCCAGTGAGCATCATCCGCATTCTTCCCGCGGAAGTCGCCAATCGAATTGCGGCTGGCGAGGTGATCGAACGCCCTGCGTCCGTGGTCAAGGAACTGGTCGAAAACGCCATCGACGGTGGTGCCACACGCATCTCCGTGCTCACCGAGGACGGTGGCAGACGCACCATCCAGGTCATCGACGACGGTACTGGCATGGACCGCGACGACGCCCTGCTCTGCATCGAGGCCCACGCCACCAGCAAGATCCGCGACACGAGCGACGTCGGACAGATCCGCACCCTCGGATTCCGCGGCGAAGCGCTCCCCAGCATCTCCTCCGTCAGCCGCTTCCGTCTCCAGACCCGGCGCAAGGAGGATCCCGTCGGCACCGAGATTCTCATCGAAAACGGGACATTGCGTGACGTGGCCGATTGTGGCTGCGCGCCCGGGACCAGCGTGCGGGTTGGGCACCTCTTCGGCAACTTGCCCGCGCGCCGCAAATTTCTCCGCGGCGCCAACACGGAGGACGGTCATATCCAGGAGACTGTGCTGCTGCAGGCACTGGCTCATCCTGAAATTGCCTTTGATTTGAAGGCCAACGGACGGGAGGTACTGCGGGCTGGTCACGCCTCGGAACTGCGCGCGCGCCTGGGCATGCTCATGGGTCGCGAAACGCTCGAGGCCATGCTGCCGGTGGACTATGAGGAAGGCGGCGTTCGCGTGCACGGCTTCGTGGCCAAGCCGGGATTCACCCGTTCCAGCCGCCGGGAGCAGCGCATTTTCGTGAACGGACGTCCCGCCAGCGCCGAAATCGTGTACTACGGACTGCGCGAAGCCTACGCCACACTGGTGCTGAAGGGCCGCTACCCGCCCGTGGTGTTGTACATCGAACTGCCCCCGGACCGCGTGGACGTGAACGTGCATCCTTCAAAACGGGAAGTGCGCTTCCGCGACACACGGTTCGTGGGCCAGGTGGTCAGCGCGGCCACGGGTCGAGCACTCCGCCAGCTCGCCGGCGTCCCCACAATCGTCCAGCTACCCAACCCATCCGCTCCCCAGCCTGTCGAAGCCCAGCCGTTCCGACTCGAACAACCGCTGGAGCAACAGCGCCTGCCCCTGCACACGCTGCCCGCGCCCCCGCCGCAACCGGAGACGGAAGCACCTAGCTTCCCACCCCCGCAGTCTTTTCCGCCGACACCCATGCTGCCAACGGCCGACGCGCCAGTGACAACGACAGCGCCGACACCGGTGCCCGCAACAACAGCAGACTTGCCACCACTCCCCTCCCCGACGGCGGGAGACACACCCTCGCCC
>JAGLDW010000193.1 GCA_023145395.1 Lentisphaeria bacterium
CCGACCTGCTCATCCTGGACGAGCCAGCGGCAGGCGTCGATTGCCATGGCGAGACACTGTTCTGCGAAGTACTCGAGTCCTTGCGCGCAAAATGGCATTTCACCCAAGTCATGGTCAGCCACGATCTGAGCACGGTCACACATCATGCGACCCATGTGATCTGTCTCAACCGGAAGGTGGTCGCGGAAGGTCCTCCGGAAGCGGTGCTGACGCCGGAGACACTAGGCAGCCTCTTCGGCCTGCATATGGGGATTGGCAGAGTTCAATCCATGCCTGCCGACCATCACGAATGCTCCGGAAACTGCTGCGAGGGAGACCACCATGCCTGACCTCTCCTTCGTCTGCGACCTCATACCCCGCATCCTGCCGTTCGAGTGTCTCGAGCTGCGTTTCATGCAACTCGCCTTCCTCGGCCTCATCCTGCTCGCACCCATGGCAGCCATGATGGGGGTTCAGGTCGTGAACTTTCGCATGGCCTTTTTCGCGGATGCCATCAGCCACACTGCCTTCGCGGGTGTGGCCATCGGGCTGATCCTCGGCCTCTCCCCCTATTGCACCATGCCCATCTTCGCGGTGGCGGTCGGACTGCTGATTGTCGCCATGCAACGGCGCAGCATGCTCTCGTCGGACACGATCATCGGGGTCTGCCTGTCCGCCATCGTCGCCTTCGGCCTGGCCGTCGTCAGCCGCGCCCCCTCCGTCCAGCGGGACATGCTCCGATTCCTCTACGGCGACATCCTGACCATCGGCGAGGCGGATGTCGTCTTCCTGTCCTTGCTCTTCGTCCTGCTCACCGCGTTCCAAGCCTGGGGCTACAACCGCCTGCTCTACACGGGCCTCGACCCGGCACTGGCGGAGACCCACAGGGTCCGCGTCGCCTTCTACCAGTATTCCTACGCCGCCCTGCTCTCCCTGGTGGTGATCTTCTCGGTCTGGTGGGTTGGAGTTCTTCTCGTCACGGGATTGCTGATCGTGCCCGCCGCCGCCGCGCGCAATTTTGCCCGCTCCGCCGGCTCCATGTTCTGGTGGGCGCTGATCATCAGTTTCACGTCCGCAGTGGCCGGCTTCCTCATTTCCGCCCAGGAGTGGGCGCGAACCGCCACCGGCGCAACCATCGTGCTGATCGCCTTTGTCTGGTTCGCCGCGAGTCTAGCCGCTGGCGCCATCCGCAGACAAACAGGGCGCTAGCGCCTCCCAAAACGCCTTAGCCAGGATTATTCCTGTGTGAGTTCATGCAGCAGACGGCAGGCCTCGTCAACAATCCGGTAGCCAGTTTCGGGCGTGAAGCGCGTCCAGTAGATGGGAGTGCCCGAGTATCCGCCTGACACCGCCGCGCCATAGGTTGGGCAATACCCTCTGTACCCATCGCAAATACTGAAAACAGCTGTCAACGCATAGGGGCTTCGCCGCTTGATGTCGAGACCAAACTGACAGAACAGTTCCGTGGGTTGCGTGACAAGTGTCGCCTCCCCTATCCTCACCACGTGGATCGGCAACTTTTCACGGGGATGCTCACCAAAACGTTCCTGCAGCAAGCTGGCGCCGTGCGCAAAAACGATATCGAAGGGGGCAACTTTCTCACCGGCATCGACCTTTTGCAGAATATCCGCCGCCCACGCCAGACGTTCGGCTGAGGGCAGCCTGACATCCGCCTCCAGATCCGACCAGGAATGCCTCAGTCGCGCGTCCTTGACGAAGCTCGTCTCATGCAATAGCCGCAACGTCTCGCCGGCCAGTAACGCACCACAACGACGCAATACCGTTTCGCGCGTTTCATGGCGGTTCGCAGGGGGCATTCGGCTCTGGCCAATATCACCAAAAGCGCCATTGAAGAAAAGCACGGGAAGGTCGCCAAGTGCCTCCCGCAGGATCTTCCTGGCGTAGCCCGGGTAGTCCGCAGAGTAGAAATCCACACCATAGAAGGTACAGGGATGCGACGTGTTCTGGTGAAGGACAGCCAGAAGTTTTCCACTTTTATCCGCCAGGAACAACGCAAGTTGCTCAGGATCCTCGGGACCCTCGTTCCCGCAGAAGTGCGCCCATCCCTTGCTGCCGCCCATGCTGTGGGAACCATCGGCCCAACAGCAGCGACGATTGTAGCCAAGCGCCGCGCGCCCTCGGGCCCAACCCAGTTGAGCATCCTGCGCTTTGCCAACAGCTTCTTGAGCCAGTGAAACCAGTTTGTCCTGCAACACCTTCAGATACTTGTGGTCAACGGGCTTCAGATAGTTTGAGGGAATGACGGAGGGTCCACCGGTATGGGTCGCGCCAATGATGACTTGGCGTGCGTCGACACCGACGCTTTCGGCAATGCTCTCGCGCATTGAAAGGTTGGCATCCGGCTCGATTCCACCCAAGTCGCAGGAAACAAACAGGACCGCCTGTTCGGCACCATCGTTCAGGTACAATGCGTTGGCTTCAAGCTCGTCACGAATGAACTTGGCCGTCCCCCCAACGGTGGCACCCTGAATGACCGTGCCGAGTTCATTGGTGATGACAATGGATGCAGCGCCGGCTCTCAGCATTCTGTCTTCCTCCAGATGTGATTCTGATCCGTGGAACGCCGTGTCGGGATATTGGCTGTAGCCTGAACCATGGGGGGTTCATTTCAGACCGAAACAAAGCTGGACGTGACTGATCACGATGCTGGAAATGCCGATTCTGTCTGCAAGGCTCGTGTTGTTCACAGTGGTGTCCTGGTTCAGCCTGGCCTCTGCCCTTGACTCAAAGCTTCCGGAAGATCTGAATATCCAGCATTCAACAAGGAATGTCCAATGACGAATGTCTCAAGATCCGCTTCCCTCCTCCTAATGAAAACCAAGACAGGCCTCCGCTGCGGATCCTATTCCCAATGCCCCATCCTGTTCATCTGCCAATTCTTCCTGCTTTTCTTCTTCAGAGTCCAACGCTAGCATGACCGTCGTTGGAATCCGCGCAACGCGCGGATTTCAACGTGCGAGTCGATGCATTGGTTGTGCAGTCCTTTCAATCAATTCTGGCAAATCATCTGGTGATCTTGCCAGAGCTGTTGCCAGTGCAAGTTCATCACTCGTTCCGTATCCCCAGCGGACGGCGATAGAAGGCATGCCGACTTGTGTTGCTGCATCAAAATCGGTGTCCCGATCACCGATCATGACCATGGGCTGCACCGACAGCGAGGCATCCGACAGGATGTCACGCAACAAGTCAGGCTTAGTCCGATGAAGGTCACAACCGTGAACCTGCGTAAAGAAGGTGTCTATGCCCAGGAAGTCGAGAACGGACTGTGCGATGTCCTGACGCTTGGTGGTTGCAATACAGAGGGATGATCCATCGGCACAAAGCCGAAAAAGCACCTCCCGCATTCTATCGTACAACCGGTTCTCCTTATACCCAACGGGGATGTATCGCTCTCGGTACAGTTCGATGGCACGCGCAAGCGTATCTTCGTCTGATGTTCCCATCAATTCGGAAAAAGTAATGTTTAGATGAGGGCCGATGTACTTCTGAAGGTCTGCCTCCGGATGCGCCGGGTGACCCAGTTCAACCAGAGCATGGTTGATCGATCGCGTGATCCCTGCCGCAGGATCGGTGATCGTTCCATCAAGATCAAATATGACGGTGTTCTTCATTGTCTCTTATGCACAACGTTCATTGTCCTGCAGCTACACTGCACACACGG
>JAGLDW010000194.1 GCA_023145395.1 Lentisphaeria bacterium
AAATATCGCAGCTGCATCGGGGGTTATCGGGCACGCCGAGTTCGGGTGTTCGGGCAGTTGTCGGAACGACTGCCGCACCGAGCAGTTCGAGTTCAGGAGCGCACTCCATGCCTTCAGTTCTCCACCACTCCGTCATCCTGCGGAATGACGGGGTTCCACTAGAAAGAAGACGGTCCGGCGCGGGTGGACTCACGCGGGCGACCCGCAGAAGGGGCTGGGCAGGTTCGGCAACACCACGATCCTCAGAGCGCGATGCTGGTCAGCTCATCGGCAAAGACAATCCGACCATCATAGCCGCGACTGACTTCGGCGATTGCCTTTTCGCGACCGCCCGGTGCCGAGAAGGCGCCCGTGGTATGCGTCAGCACGATGGTCTTGGGCTGGCATTCCCGGGCGATATCGCCGGCATCGACGGCGCCGGTGACGGCTGTGGCAATGTCCGGGTGCAGTCCGGAGCCGACCTGGTATGCGCAGCAGACGACCAAGACCTCCGCGCCCTGACAGAACTCCGTCAATTCCGGGCACGGACCGGCATCGCCGCTGAAGACCACACTGCCCTGATCCGTGTCAACGCGGAAAGCCAGCGACTCCAGCCACGGCTCCACGTGATGCACCCAGATCGCCTTGACTGTCCAGCCATCGCCCTCGACCACGTCCCCGGACTTCAGATCCTGCGCGGCGACCGCCGGTCCGGGCCGCGGCAGGGCGCCGCCCCGGCCCTCATGCAGGATCTGGCTTGCCGGCGTCATGATGCGCGCGTACCAATCGTCGTAGAACGCACCCTCGTCACCGAGCAGTTTCTCGACAAACGCCACCGTCGGCGGTGGACCGTAGACTGGCAAGGGGTCTGCCGAGCGCGGTCCCAGCTGATCCCAGCGCGTTAGTACAAAGCAGGGCAGATCGACATTGTGGTCAAAGTGGTGATGCGTCAGAAAGACGTGGCTGACGGCAGTCGGCGCGATGTTCATGCAGGCCATTTTGTAGGTTGTCGCCGGGCCGCAGTCGACCATCAGCATATCAGTTCCAACTTCGAGCAGACAGGCACTTCCGTAGCGCTCCTGACGGGCATCCGGACAACCACTGCCGACAATGTGGAGTTTCATCTATTCCCCTCTGCACTGTTACTTTCGGGTTGCCTTGACACCATGCTACGGTCGCATACCCTATACCGTGGCTATGACCTGGAAAAGCTACTAGACTTGGCGGGCGAAAGAAAAGCAATGGAAAAACAGGATATCAAACCGCCTGGAGCGGTCGGACCTATCCCGGCATATAGGAGAAACTACCGTGAAGAAAAAGCCCAACATTGTCATGTTCGTCCCTGACTCCTATCGCGGAGACGTGCTCGGGCACCAGGGGAATGCGGGTGCCTTGACACCGAATCTTGACACCATCGTTGCCGACGATGCCGTATCCTACAGCAATGCCTTCGCTCAGAATCCGGTCTGCACGCCCAGTCGGTGCTCCTTCATGACGGGCTGGTACCCCCATGTCCACGGGCATCGCTCCATGATCAACATGCTGAAAGAGCATGAGCCCAGCCTGCTCACAGTGCTCAAACAGGAGGGTTACTACATCTGGTGGGGGGGCAAGAACGACCTGGTGCGGGTCCATCGACGGGAGGACTACCTGCGCTATTGCGACGAGAAGTTTTCCCCAGGCGGCAAGTACACCGAGTTCATGGAGTACAAGCAACCTCCGGCGCTCGCCCCCGACGATCCTCGCCACGGCGCGTTCTACAAGGGCGTGCTCACCCGTGACGACGAGGGTGCCAAACACTGGGATGGCGACACGGCCTGCGTGCTTGGCGCCGTTGACATGATCAAGAATCGACCAAGCGATCAGCCTTTCTTCTGCTACTTGCCACTCTCGAAGCCACATCCGGCCTACTACGCAGAGGAGGACTACTACAACGCAATTGAGCTGGACAGTCTACCCCCGCGCATTCCCAATCCCGCCAAAGACGCGAATTTGCCCGAGATCCTTGCCGGCCTGCGTGCCGAATACCGCAGCGACGATATCACCGAGGACATGTGGCGCGATGTGAAACGGATCTACTATGCAATGTGCGCCAAGATAGATGGCCTTTTCGGCATGGTGGTTGATGCGTTGAAGGAAGAGGGCTTGTACGACGACACCTGGATCCTCTTCTTCTCCGATCACGGCGATTTCACGGGAGACTACTCGCTGCCGGAAAAAGTGCACACCAACATGCCAGACTGCCTGGTTCGCGTGCCCCTGGTCATCAAGCCACCTGCTACTGTGCCGGCAAAGCACGGCAACCGGCAGCACCTCACGGAACTGTTGGACATCACCGCCACGCTCTACGATCTCCTGGATATCGAGCCAGGGTATGCCCACCAGGGCACCTCGTTGCGTGACTCCCTGGCTGGCGACGAGACTGCGATCCATGACGCCGTGTTCGCCGAAGTCGGCGGCAGGAAGGGCGAAGAGGCATTCCGCAACAAACAGGTTCTTGACATGCCTCCGACCAGTTTCTACGCACGCCAGGGCAAGGTGGCTCTTCCCTGTCACTTGGAGGGTTCGCATGCGGTGATGTGCCGCACCACGAAACACAAGTACGTCCGCCGCTACTACACCGGACACCATGAATTGTTCGATCTCGAAGCGGATCCAGGCGAGACACGCAACCTGAGTGGGCACCCAGACTACGCGGATGTGGAACGTCAGCTCGCGATGCGCCTGCTGGATTTCTTCATGCACACGGGCGATGTCCTGCCATACGAAGCGGACTCGCGCCGGATCTGAGAAAGCTCGGCTTCAGGAGGACAGGCGGAAAACCGTCATGTGTAAATCCCGAGTCGTGTTTTGCGGAGTTCGCGGCGGCACTCAGCGAGTGACATCGAGCCAGACAGGGCTGGTCCAGGCAAAGACTCCGCGAGCACGGGCCAGGTTGTGCGGATAGCGGCCAGCACCTCCGTCGAAAACACGGTCGGAGTTTTCGGTCGCCTCGATGTTGTAGGATGTGTCTCCCACAAGTTTGATCTGAAGGAAGTAGAAGTGGGAGCCAGGCACCGCCGCCTCATCCCGGAAATCGATGCTGGCCTGCTCGCCGGGAGAGTCGATGGTATGGATGCACTCGCCGTCGCGCATCACCTCGATCGTCTCAATGGGCTCGAGCGCCTGAATCTTGGCGTGTATGGCGGGTGCGCCTTGGCACTGGCCTTCCTCTCCGACAAAGTTGTCTCCCACTCGGAAATCAATGAAAATGGGAAAGCCCTGGGTTGCCACGAGGCGTCTGGCCCGATAGGCCTCAGCCAGGGACTCGGGCGTAAGTTCTTCGGCATAGACTCCAGTCCATGCGCCGCCGAGCCCCGCGTTGGCGCGATGCGAGTCACTGGAGCCAATGAAACCGAAACGATGTCCCTCCTGCAACTGTTTCGTGGTGAAATCGCTCTCGGCCATGCAGACGAGCCAGGATGAAAGGATCTCGACGTTGCGATCGACGGCGGGATTGGTGATTTCGTAGGTCATGTGGTGTGGGTAGCAGATGGCGTCGGTGTCCTCCAGCAACGCGAGCAGCTTGCGATCGGTGTGCGATTCCTGGTCGACACGGCGGTAGATGCGGCCTCCCGGGCGTGGATAGAAGACAGTGCGGTGGTTCATGGTGTTGATCAGGTCGGCACGGTGGAAGGTGAACTCCCAACCGGGGAAGACGACGAAGCGGCCCGGTTCCGTGAAGTGGGCGCTTAGCTCTTCGTGCGTGTTCCACTCCGGTTCGGTCAATGCCTTGTACGGGTAGAAGTCGTTGTCGACCAGACAGACTGCGTCCAGCCCCGCGATGTCGCGCGCGAAGTGGAGCAACTCGTCCGGCTCGCCTTCGGCATCCGGGCACAGGATGCTGTGGCAATGCGTGTCGGCCCAGAACATGCGGAGTTCGCGGTTGCCGACCCTAACCGGAGTGCGGTCCTTCTTTGGGATAGTGCCCGTCGCTGGCCGCCAGCGTGACCACTGCTCCGGATCCAGGCGGTACTCCGGCGTGGCTGTAACCGGCACGAACGCATGAGCGATGACCTGAAGGCCTTCCTGTTTGGTGTCGAGGTAGGCAACGGGCATCTCGTTATCCCAGAAACGTTGTGGCACGGCATAGGTGTTTTCGCCGTCGAAAAGTTCGACTGCAGGTCCCCAAGTTCCATCGTCATCGAGCATACGGCCCATCAAATGTGCGGAGCGGGCGTTGCGTTCGGCTTCGACGCGCATTTCCCAGCAACACCAGACGCGACCGTCATCCGCCACCGAGAGGTAGGGGTTGCGGCGCAGGCCGTGGTAGCCCATATAGGCGACCGAGGCTAGAAGGCCCTCACGCAAATCCGCCGTGATCAGTTCGTCCTCGGGGTGATTCGGGTTCAGGAGAGGTGTGAAGACGCCGTCGCGCAGCATGCCGGACCGGGCGCATGCCACATGATCGTGAATGCCCAAGTCGTCCTCCACCTCCCGCAAGACGATCCAGACAAGGTAGGCAGTGTCGCCAGCGGCGGTGATCTTGGGGGTGAGCCAGCGTTCGCCGGGGTTCGATAGGGTCTCGATCACATGCAGCTTGCCATTGGCCAGTGCACCGAGAACGATCTCGTAAGTCCCATTCACATATCGGTCGTAGACTAGGTACACGCGCCCATAATCCAGAACGGCAAGCTGAGGGCGGAACGAGTCCACATCTGG
>JAGLDW010000195.1 GCA_023145395.1 Lentisphaeria bacterium
ACAGCCGAAGGCGCCATGAGAAGCTTGTCGGAGGTGTGGATCGTGTCGGTTGCGGAGATCGCAAACGTATTGGCGTCCACAGTGCAGCAACGAATGCTCCAGCAACGCTCCACCACTTCGTTCCAGACGACGAATAATGTGCCTTCCTCTCCCGCAACGATGCAGGGCTGGTATGGGTTTCCAGGGCAGCCGAGCGCGTGCGTCTCGACCCCTTCCTTGGTCGAGCGATACAGCAGCACATCCGACTTTCGCCCCGTCTCGCTCTGCGTCGCCGTCCAGAGCATGCCCGGCAGCGCCGCCACGGATGGAAGCCTGCCAAAACACATTACGCCTGATTCGGGGTGGTGGGTTCGATTCGCCATGATCGTATCCTCTCGTCGTTTGCAGGCCATGTGCGGGACCGCTCGCCAAACCTTTTCTGCTCCCTTCAAGGGAGTCACTCAACGCCACATCCTTTGGGCGTGGTTGTTTGCTCAAAACTGAACCCAGAACCTTGTTATACAACCCGGATTCGTGGGATAATCGGCTCAGCGTTGGGCTTTTTCAGCCCGGCGTTTGCTCTCGTCCTGGTGAAGAGCCTTGTCGTGGATATTCAGGTCCGCCATCTTGCCCATGAATCCATAGACCAGACCATCGCGAAAGCTACCGATGCAGATAGCCGGCTTGCCCTTGGTCAGTTTCAGGCCGACTGAGCTGGTTCCCGCCAACACGCCATCAACAAAAACCTTGAACACGGAACCGTCATAGGACGCGGCAATGTGATGCCATTTGCCAGGCTTGATCAGATGCCTCTCGTCGCTGTGCGCCCCCCACGTCTTCGCGTTCTTCCAGTCCCCCCCTGAACCGGAGATAAAGTGAAGGACACCCCGGTTGAGATACAACCTGAATCCCCGGCCACGATCCGTGACGGGATTGCCGATGATCTCGAGAGTTCCCTTTCTGTAGGCTCGGTCAACCTGTACCCAGGCTTCAATGGTCATGGCTTTCGTGAAATCGTGCCCGCGCGCAACATTGGCAATCTTGAGAAAACTGTTTTCTCCTTTTCCACCAGGGGTGAATGCCAATGCGCTGCCGCCGCCTCTGCCCTCGACCTTCCTGACACCCCTGCCTGACAAACGGCCCTTGACCCGTGTCTTGAAGACGCCTTCGGCAAGCACGACTTCAAAATCCGATGATTCCGGAGCCTGTGACGCTTTCTCGGCCAGCAACAGGAGCGCGTCATCAAAAATGATGTCCTCTTCGGCATAGTCATGCCCAAGCATCACGCAAAGCGTTTCCGCACCCTTTGGCACCGTGACACAGACAGCTAGACGTTGCCATTCCTTCGTGGCGACACCGAAGATCTTCTCATATTGCAGGCGCTTGCGAGCATCTCGATCCATTAGCTTTCCATCGGCATCCTTGAACTTCAGCGTGAGATTGCTCTTGGTTGCAGCTTCCGAACTACCTGCGCGCAGCCACACGGAACCAAAATACTTCGCCCCCGATTTCACCTCGATGGAGGCTATGAAGCAACCACCCGTCCCTGCCGAGAGCGCGGCGGCACTGGATCCACGCCGTCGCCCCGCCTTTCGCTGGATGTTGGCTTTTGAGAGCGGCAGACCACGTCTGCCTCGAGGCCGAATCCACACGTTCCAGCCTTTGGGGGCACCCGCATGATCCCAGTCGTCATTTGCGGTTTCCTGCCTGGTTGCCGAACCCACTTCCCCAAAGCCTGGATTGTCCAGGAGATTGGCAGCGCCAGAGGCATTTCCATATGCCTTCGCCGCAAGGCCGATCGACTCGGGCAGCGCCATAGTGTCAAGAGCTTGTCTCGCCTTCGGAAGCTTGTCCGGCGCATTCTTGCGGTACCAATCAAGCACGTTCAGGATCATTGGGATAAGCGCCGCCTTGTCGATGCGGTTGAACGCCAAGCTGTCGGCCATCAGATAGCGATGCGATTTCAATGCTCTGATGGATTCTCCGAGGATGTCCTGTCGCTCTTCCGCTTCTGCCCAAAAGGTGGTTCTGTTTTTGATCAGGCCAGGATATTCCGCGATGTGCGCAAGTGCGTCTTCTGCTTGGCTCAGACTCTTGATCCGGATCGAACGCAGATCTCGAGCGCGCCAGTACGATTCCACCCCGTACTCGGCAAACTTGAGGGACGCCCTGACGATCTCGATGCGTTTTCGGACCTTGTCCTGCTGCGCAGCGGCGAGTGCCCGATCCAGCAGTTCGAGACCCTTCTGGATTTCGTCGGGAGAAATCGCGGTGCACTGCTCGTCGATATTGCGGGATAGGATCAGGAATCCACCCTTTCGGCCCGGACGCGGCGTACTCCATACATGCTCCAGGAATGCGTAGTATTCCGCCATGGCGCCCGCCGACTCGCCAAACATCTTGCTGTAGAATTCGTGCAGCAATGTGTCCAGGTCCAGTGCGGCATTCCACTGCAATTGAAAGAACGCCCAGGCCATGGGAGCAGTATTGGACAGAAAAGTGTAGAACTCGGTGTATTGACCCTCCATGCCCATTTTCAGATCGAACTTCATCTGCCGATCCATGGCGTGCGGGTAGAACACCGGAGTAAAGGTTCCCAATCCCAGGTATTCGTATCGTGACAAAGGCAGCGAACTGATTTGTGCCCACGCCCCGGCCATTTCCTTGTCGGCGGCTTCCAGTTGGGCACCGTCTTCCCCCCACCAGCTTGAGGCCTCGCAAGTTATGTAGCCGAACACAGTGTCCTCGAGTTTGACGATCTTTGCCGGCGCCTTGTACGTATGCCGGTAGAACAACAAGCCGATGTAGCGTTTTGGATGGGTCTTCTTGAGTTCCCCCGCCACCGCATTGATGAAAGCGCAGGTCCGATCTGCCAGGTCGTCACGCTCAATAGCGCGAGGATCCCGGTCCATTGCAATGCACTCTGGGCAACGGCAGTGCCTAGTCACATCGTTCATGCCAAGCGAAAAGGAGGTCTCGTCGGGGTGGGAGTCAAACCAGTTTCTCAGATACTCAGCGGTGATCGTGACCACATCCGGATTGCTGACGCAGGGCCAGAAGACGCTGTGACCGCTGAGCCGACCGGCAGGCGGAATGACACGCTTTCCTCTGATCAACGGGTAGTACTCGGGATGGGTCTCCGCGTAGGCCTCCGCAGGGAATGCCCGATGAATCATGTTGGAGGAATATTTGCTCCGAATCCCCTTGGTCAGAGACTTGGCCCGGTTCTGCCACATCCATGTTTGCCAGGACGGACCTATTCCAGAACAGCTCATGACTCTCAGAGGCGTATCCGGCGTGACCACTCTCGACGCCACCTCCACCGTCAGTTCCCCCTTCTTGTGCGGAGGGAGGTATTCCCATAGAGCACCGGGCGCAAACCAGCGCACCCCGAGATTGCCCTCGATGAAGGCCAGCACTCCATAGGTGATCGCCTCTGGGGACCTGCCACCAAAATGGACATTGCCATCTCGGACACGCAGGGAAAAGGACTCCAAGGCATGCTGTTCCCTGGGTTGCACAACTGGCGGCAGTGGTGCTTCCTTGTCGCCTAGGACGAGGGCCGCTCCCGGCAGCACTCCCTCGGCGGCACTCCGAACCGGCAGCGCCACACCCGTCAGCTTTTTCACGACCCCCGACAACTCGGCCGCCGCCTTCTTCAGAACCGGACCGGCATCAGATGGCAAAACGATGGTCGCCGTTGGCACTCCGGACTCGACCAGCGCAACGCGCTCGCCAAGCGCAACCGAATTGAGCAAGCAAAGGCAGATGGCAGCCACGGCACGAGTCATGGGAGAGTTCCTTTCAAGTCGAGTGGCTCCTCCACGCGGCAAATCAGTTCCCGCCTCCTTGTCACGTGAGTGCGCGCCCATCTGCCGTGTTCCTTCGTGGAATCAGCGAACAGGAATCCGCAATCGTTTCGCACGATTGTTCCTGGTGACGACTAGGTCGATTGCACCGTCTGGCCCAGGAGTGGTCTCAAACGACTCCATCCCCGAGACGACGGTCCGCAGATCCGCGCCCACACGGGCTTTGGCGCCGGGCTCGGTCCAGAGCTGGATCCGGACACTATCGGGCTCTTTGCCGGGCGAGAGGCGGAAGAGCGCGAGTGGTTGCTTCGGAAACGTCTCTATGGCGGTCCCAAGGAAGTTGTGCATCCGCAGGTATTTCTCCGGCTCGATGCATTGCTTCACGATCTGGTACTCGCTGAGTTGGGCCGCGAAGAAGTCGAGACACTCCCGGCTGTCGATGTCCGTCAGCTTGAGCTTGGCAGCAACCTCGTCGAAAGCTTGCCGGAACAGTGTGAGGTAGTCGTAGTCCTCGAGCCCTTCACGGAGCATCTCGAAGCGGACCGTCGAAAAGAAGGCGTCGTGGCCAGGGTTCCCGAACACCCAGGCGCTGCCATAGTCGTGGCCATGCATCGACCTGCCAGACGGACCGATGCACCAATGGTAGACACGATCCAAATCGCAGCGCCACGCCCACCAGCCAAATCCGCGTGCCAGCTCCGGCCGCCGGGTCACATTGAGGACCTGCACGGGATTGTACACCGTCAGTATGCCGCCTCGACGTCGCAGGATGTCACGAACTTCTGGATCCCAGGCGGCGCCGATAGGCTCCTCGATGACGCCGGCAAGTTCGCCGTCCGCCGCCGCGCGGCCGACACCGTAGACCGAGGGCCGATACCGTGGATGACCCTGCCGTAGCAATGCCGCCATCTCCCGAAGCTGGGCATAGTGCTTCGGGTTGGGCTCGTCGAAGAGATTGTGGTTGAAACGGTCCAGAATCCCCTTTTCGTCAAGGTGCTTGCCGAGCACACGCATGGCATTCGGAAATTTTCGTCTGAATTCATCGCTGATGGCTTCTTCTCCGATTGGGCCGAACCGCTGGGTGTATTTCTTCCCGTGTCCGAGAGCGACGTAGGCCCATGGAAGCTGGAACAGGTTCATGCCAAGACTGGTGGCCCAGGCGAGTTCGGCGTCGAATGCGGTGAAATCCGCGATGGCTGTATCGTTTTCGAAAGTCAGCTTAGGGGAGGCAAGATGCCGAATGGAAAGCCGGTGTCGGGCGATATTGGGGAGCCATTGTTGGCGTTCCGAGGGG
>JAGLDW010000196.1 GCA_023145395.1 Lentisphaeria bacterium
CCGGGGTGGCGGCAAACCAAAGCCCGGACTCCAACTCCACAATGCCGCGGGAGGGTCGCTGAATCACCTCAAACAGAGAAGTAAAACTACCTGCCGAGTCCACGTAGCCGGCCACGTCATCACCGGCCACAAAAAAACCACCGCTAAGCCGCGGCCCCACGAAACTCGGATGGCTGTCGACGGGCAAATCGATCACGCTGCCATCGACAGCAAGCTCCGCACCGTCCACCGCAGCCAAACGCCCCGCTTCATCAAAGGCCAGATCCAAAACCACGCCGCCCAGGCCCACGTCCACAGTCGAAAAGCCCTCATCATCAAAGAGCTGTACGCCACTTTCGCAAGCCGCGTAAACCCGAGCATCTTCCGGATCCAGCGCCAGGGCCGTACAGGAACCCAAATTCGGCCACTGCAAACTCAGCTCTTGTAAGTAAGGCGTATCTTCATGCACGACCGGCGGCTGCCAGGTCTTCCCCGCGTCGACAAGACCCCCATCGCTCGGTCCCGGCCCCCCCTCCGTACAAGCCACCAAGCCCAAAGCCAGAGAGACGACCATCGCCATCAGCAACAAAAATCGCGCATTCATGGGACGAGCCTAGCACAAGAGCGGCGATGGAAAAACCTCGCTCACTCGACGTCTTCATCCAAGGCGCGCAGCTACTCCCGGCTGTTGGAGGTTTTGAACTCGATCTCGCGGCGGGTTTGCATGCCCTCGTTTCCCCAAGTGCAGGTGACCCGCGCCCGTCGGGGCAGGCCTTGGCTGCTGGAAACGCGCACCTGGTGGCCACCGCTGCCATCTTCTTCCACTTCGCTTATGTCCAGCACGCCTGTGGCGTCACAGGCTTGGCTTGCGTGAAGCCGGAAGTTGCTCAGAAGCATGTAGCCGTCGCTGGTGGATCCGTTGATGCCCAGGCCAAATCCATCACCGCCCATGACGAGGTATTGACTCTTGACGTCGATGCAGATGTTGCGGCAGGTGGGGTTGAGGGCCGTGGGGGGCATCTGACTGTCGTAGATATCCTCATGCCAGGCGGCGCTGCCGCCGATGGAATGGAAATTGAGCCGATACTCGCCTCCGAAGCCGGCGGTGGCGAACTCGGTCCAGCAGAGCCGACCAGGGCTCACGTAGGATCGTAGATCCAGCTCGTAGCTTGCGTTGATCTGTGGGCTGGACAGACCCTCCGCGGTGCCCAGCAGCAGTCCGCCGATGTTGCCGCACTGGCTCTGGGTTTCGACGCAGTTTGCGGGCTGGGAGAAGTTCCAACCGTTGTAGCTGCCCGTGATGTCGTGGCCGCAGCCCGCGAAGGATTCATCCATCACGGCGACTTCCTGGTTGCATTCCGGTGGGTAGGCACTGACCCGGATGCTGCTCATGCCCAGCAGGTTGTAAGCATCGTCGGCATTGACTTGGGCCAAGAAGCTCAGGCGGGTCTGCTCCATGTCGACGACCGAGCCGGGCAGCTCCACGCAGGGGTATGTGGGATAGGCTGAAGCCAATGAGCCGGGGCCCAGGCAGTCCACGACGTTGCCGTTGAGTTCATCCCCGGGGTCGGTGAGGATCTCGAGAGAGCCGCCGAAAGGCTCCGGGCTCTGCTTGGCGCCGTAACAGACACGCACCTTTTCGTAGCTTGAGAAATCGAAGGTCTGCTCGAGGCGCCAGCCTCCGGGAGCATAGTCGGCTCTCCGGAATTCGATGGTGCGGTCTCCGGAGTTGCAGACATAGGTGTCAGCGCAGTCTGTCAGAGGAGCATTCATGGAAAAAGGGCAGGAACCCAAGGAACTGCTGGAACAGGCCGCGTCGACCTGCAACGCCCAGTCGCCCAGGCTGCAGTCCGTGGCGTAGAAATCCGTACTCGAAATGATGCTGGGCAGCAACTCGAGTTGGCAGTGGAGGCAGTCTTCCAGTCCGCCTCCACCGTTGAGTTCCAACGAGCACAGGGCCTCGCCGGTGGTCGATGCCTCGGACGGGCAGTTGATCACAACAAAATTGGGTCGATCCACGCAGCCCAGGCTGTCGGAGGCGCATTCGGGCAGGCATTCCTGGTCTACGTTGCAATAATCTTCGATGGCCTGGCCCTGGCAGTTCCCCTGTCCGTCGCAGGCGTCGTTGTCCGTGCAACTGAAGCCGTCGTCGCAATCGGTGTCAACCTCGTCGAAGCTGCAGCTCTGGCTGCCCTCGTCGCAGCCGCCGATGCAGGTCGCATCGCAAGGCAGGTCGCTGTGCTGGCATTCCCCCATGGCGTCGCAGGCCTCGGTGCCGGTGCACCACAGGCCGTCGTCGCAGGAGGTGCCGGCGTCAAGCGTCTGCCAGGCGTCGGTAGAATGAGCCGTGTTGCAACTCCGGCAGCTGTTGCCGACCTGGGTCTGACCGTTGGCCACGCAAGTGTCATCGATGAGGCAGAAGCCCGTCATCAGCATGTTGTTACAGGCACCGGTGGAGGGCGTGCAGCTGTCTTCCGTGCAGTCCTGTCCGTCCGAGCAGTCTTTGTCCTCGCCCAGGCAGAAGCCGCCCTGGCAACTCTCGTTTTCCGTGCAGCCATCGCCGTCGTTGCAATCCGTGTCATCGGGAAAATGAGTCATCTGGCAGGTGCCGCCGGAGCAGGTACCGCTCATGCAGTCGCCCGGTGCACTGCAGTCGCTGTCGTCATTGCACGAGATGCAGCCGGTGCCATCGACGGTGCCGTCGCAGTCGTTGTCCAGGTCGTCACAATACTCTTCGCCGCCGCGTGTTTGCCTGCATTCACAGCCGTTGGCCATGCTGTCGTCGGCGTCGAACCAACCCTCCAGGCACTCGTATTGGCATTGGGATTCCGTGCAGGCGATGGCCGTGGCCTGCTCCCGATCCACGCAGAGATCCGCCGGAGCGCCGTCGTCGACAAGGTCGTTGCAGTCGTTGTCCCGCCCGTCGCAGATCTCGACCCCGCCATTGCTCTGTTCGCATGCAAGCCAGTCCAGGTCAATCGTGACCGAGTCGGGGCCGTCGACACCCGCCTCCATGGAGACACAGCCATTAAGGATGACCTGGCCGGAGGCGTTTTCCGCCTCGGCGTAGAATAGGCGTTGTCCCGCTCCCACGTCGCTCAGATCGCCAATGTCGCCGGTAGCCGGATAGGTGAAATCCAAATCCTTCTCCACAGTGTATCCCGCGTCTCCGGGCTGGCTTTCCTGGCTCAACAGGGCCCCACAGCCGGCCAGCTCGCCGGGCTCGATAACCCAAACCCGGATGTGGTTGACCTGATCCCGCGCGTCCTGGTCCGGCAAAGTAATGCGCAGGGCATAAGGGCCCACATCGCAAGCGGCCAGACCCAGCGCGAGAATGAATCCCATTGTCAACACAATCGTCTTTCGCATCTCCATCCTCCACACTGACCTGGTTATTCATGGATGCGAAACCATGAAAAAAACGCGGGGTGCCGATTGTTGACCGGCACCCCGCGGGTTCAAACAGCTTCGACCAAATCTACTTCCGCCGACGACGTCGGACCAAGCCCAACAAGCCAACCAGGGCGAATAAGAATCCGGTACTGAGCGGGTTGCCGTTTGCGTTCGTGCTGCAACCGCAACCACCGCCTTCGGTTTCGGTATCGCAGCCGCCGGGTTGGCCGGTGCAGGTACCATCGACACACATGTCGTTCAAGGTGCAATCATCCCCGTCGTCACAGAGGTCCACGTTGTTGCTGTGAACGCATTCGAGCGCATCGCTGCAGCTGTCGTCCGTACAGGGGTTGCCGTCATCGCAGGCGTCTGTGGCCCCGACGCAGGCTCCTTCCGTACATACGTCATCCGCCGTACAGGCGTTTTCATCATCACAGCTTGCCGTGTTGTTGATGTGCGTACAGCCTGTCTCCGAATCGCAGGCGTCGTCGGTGCAGGGATTGTCGTCCTCGCAATCGACGGCTTCACCTGCGCCGCAGACGCCATCGGCGCAGACTTCATTCACGGTGCAAGCGTCTGAATCGTCACAGGCAGCGGTATTGTTGGTGAACACGCATCCAAGTACCGAATCGCAGCTATCGTCGGTACAAGGATCGGAGTCGTCGCATTCGAGCGCCGAACCGCTAACGCAGGCACCTTCGGCACAGGCGTCGCCCACCGTGCAGGCATCGCCATCGTCACAATCGCCCATGCTGTTCGTGAAGAGACAACCGCCTGCCGCATCACAGGTGTCTTCGGTGCATTCGTTGCCATCATCGCAAACCAACTCTGCTCCGCCGACGCATTGTCCCTCGGCACAAATGTCGCCGGTGGTGCAAGCGGTTCCATCTTCGCATTCGAGGGTGTTGTTGGTGTAACCGCAACCGGTGTTCACATCACAGATGTCGGTGGTGCAGATGTTCCCATCGTCGCAGGCCAGGGCAGCGCCACCCACGCAAGTGCCTGCCGAACAAGTGTCGCTGGTGGTGCAAGCGTTGCCATCATCGCAAGCGGCGGTGTTGTTGGAGTTGATGCAGCCGGTGGCGTCGTTGCAGGAGTCGTCCGTGCAGGGATTGAGATCATCACAGTCCGGCGCTGCGCCGCTCACGCAAGAACCGTCCGCACACACATCGCCAGTGGTGCAGGAGTTGCCGTCATCACAGCCTGCAGTGTTGTTGGTGTAGTTGCATCCAGAATCCGCCAAGCAGCTGTCGTTGGTGCAGGGATTGGAGTCGTCGCAGGCCAGGGCCGCGCCGCCCTCGCAACTGCCGAGCGAACAGGTGTCGTTCGTGGTGCAGGCGTCGCCGTCGTCGCAGGAGGCCGTATTGTTCGTGCTGACGCAACCCGCGGAAGCTTCGCAACTATCGTCGGTGCAGGGGTTGGAGTCATCACAGTTGGGCGCCACGCCACCTACGCATGCCCCGGCCGAGCATGTGTCGCCGGTCGTGCATGCGTCGTTGTCGTCGCAGGCGTTGCTGTTGTTGGTGAACACACAGCCGCTGGTGTGATCGCAGCTGTCGGTGGTGCAGGGATTGGAGTCGTCGCAGGTTAGTAACGTGCCCGCCACACATTCGTTGGCGGCGTTGCAGGTCTCCGCGCCGTTGCACACATTGGCGTCATCGCAATCGGCGTCAACATTGCAGCTGCCGCAGGCGGTTTCGGCCAGATCGATTATGCCGTCACAGTCGTTGTCGATTGAGTCGGCGCAGTTACCGGCGCTTTGCCCCTCGAATACGCCCGGATTGATACCGTCGTTATTGTCATCGCAGTCATCGCCTTCACAGCTATCCGCCACATAGCCGTCGTTGTCTGCGTCCAGAGGCACGCCATTGCAAACACCGGAGCTATTGCAAACGTCGGTCATGGTGCAGGTGTCCGCATCATCGCAGTTCGTGCCGCTGGGCATGTAGAGGTCGATGGTGGAACAGAAACCGCTACCCGTGCAGTATTCCGGCGCATCGCAATTCCCGTCACCAGGAGCGCACAAAACGGTGTCGGGTGCATAGTTGTCGTTGCAGGAACCGGCGAGGCAAACATCAGCCAGGTCGCAAGTTGTCACAGAAGAGTCGCCGCAGGTCGTGCCATCGGCCCGGTGGATGTTGGACGGACAGTTCGGAGCGGATCCGTTACAGTATTCCACCAGGTCGCAATCGGCGTCCTGAAGAGGCCTGCACACCGTGGTCGATGCCTCGTAAATATCCGCACAGGCGCCCGAACCGTCGCAACGATTCTGCAGGTCGCAGTCGCCGGACGGGGCAGGGCCACAAACAGTGCCTGAGGTCTGGTGGTTCGGCAAGCAGTCGCCCGCGCCATTACAGGTATCCTGGTCGGAACAAGTGCCGGCACCATCGCCGCATAATGTGCCCGCGGTCTCCACGATATCCAGGGGGCAGTTCGTGCCGCCGTCGCAGTATTCGTCCCGGTCGCATTCGCTGACCGCGGGCCTACACATTGTGGCGCTCGATGAAACCACGTCAACAGGACAGTTGCCGTTGCCGTCACAGAACTCTTCCAAATCACAGACGCCAGCGGCGGTTCGGCAGGAATAGTCGGAAGGGCGGTGATTGACCAGGCAAGCACCGGTGCCGTCACAGGTGTCCTGCATGGAACACAGGCTGGCCGGATTGCCGCAGAGGGTGTCGACGTCAAAGTCGTTGAACTGGCAATCGCCAACGCCGTCGCAAGTATCCTGGCCGGAACATTCGGTTGCCGGATGGCCGCAATTGGTGCCGGAGTTCACGTAATCGTTGGTCGGACAAGCGCCGGCTCCATCGCAAAATTCCGCCACATCGCATTCGCCGGCGGCTGTGCGACATTCGAACGTGGTCGCATGGTGGTTGGGCAGGCAAACCTTGTTGCCGTCGCAGGTGTCTTGCCCGGAGCACAGAGTGGCCTCTTCGCCGCAATCGGTGCCGACCGCCACGTAGGCATCGACCGGACAAGCGCCGGCTCCGTCGCAAAACTCCGCCACATCGCATTCGCCGTCGGCGACGCGACATTCCACCGTGGTCTGCAGGTGGTTCGGCAGACAGACGTTATTGCCGTCGCAAGTGTCCTGGCCGGAACATTCGGTTGCCTCATCGCCACATGCCGTGCCGGAGTCCACATAGACATCGTCCGGACAAAGGCCGGCTCCGTCACATAATTCCGCCACATCGCATTCGCCGGTGGCTCCGCGGCATTCGAAGGTGGTCGCATGGTGGTTGGGCAGACAGTTGCCGCCCGCATCGCAGGTGTCCTGAGCGGAGCATGTTGTGGCCGCATCGCCACAATCCGTGCCGGAGTCCACATAAGCGTCGCCCGGACAAACGCCGGCTCCATCGCAAGATTCCGCCACATCGCAGTCGCCGGCGGCTGCGCGACATTCCGTCGAAGACGGCAAATGGTTCGGCTGACAAACATTGTTGCCGTCGCAGGTGTCCTGCTCCGAACAAATCTCGCCACCAGACCCACAAAGGGTGCCGGCGGGCTCGTAAGCTTCTCCCGGACAAACGCCGTCAAAGCAGGTTTCTGTCGAGTCGCATTCTCCCGTGGAGGCTCGACAGACCGTCGTGTTGGCCGCATGGTGGGACAAGCAAACGCCGCTGTCATCACAGGCGTCAGGGGCGGTGCAGGTGTTGTCGGTCGGGTCTCCGCACGCCGTGCCCGAAGCCACGATGATATCCGTCGGGCACTCATCATCGCTGCCGTCGCAGAACTCCTCGACGTCACAGCCGCCCGGAATGGCGGGGCGACAAACTCGCGTCCCGGACGGCACCAGGTTGTCTTGGCATCCACCACTGCCGTTACAGGTGTCGGCATCGTTGCAGGGATGATTCACGGTGTCGCCGCAAACGGTCTCATTGCCCGGCATGGCGTCGGCGGGGCAGGTCAGGTTGGTGCCGTTACAGAACTCCGCCGGATCGCAGATGGGGTCAGCGCCGGCGTCCCGGCAAGCCACGTCATATGTGGGTTGGGCTTGGACGGGTCCGCAGAGGCCGTCGGTGGCGGCACCCAATGCCTGGCTGCATGCCTGGCAATCGCTCAGGTCGCCATCGCCGCAACTCGAGTTGCAGCAGACTCCATCGATACAGTTTCCGCTGTAGCAATCCACGCCATCGGCGCAGATTTCCCCGTCGATCAAGTACGGGTATTCCCATGTGTCATCCAGGGAGGCATCGGAAAAATCCTGCCCGCCATAGACCACGGTCACGCCGCGATCCACGTCAAAGGCCATGGTGTGCTGATCGCGATTGGGTGGCTCGTCGTAAGGAACGATCGGCGTCCAGTCAGCACCGTCGAATTCCCAGGTCGTCTCTCCTGGCGGCATCAGATTTCCCAAAATGTCGGAGCCACCGTACATCACGACGACACCCCGTTCGGCGTCGAAGGTCATGGTATGCTCTTGCCGGGCGCTCGGCGTGTGGGCCGTCCCCAACAAATTCCACTCCCAAACGGTGGACACCGAGTTCCAAGTCAGAATCCAAGTGTCGCTCATCGTGGTGGTTCCGTTGGAGCCGCCAAACAGAACAATCTGATCGTTGGCGCTGTCATAGACCATCGCGTGACCCTGGCGCGGTGCAGGGTAAGGGGCGATGATCGCCTGGGTCCAGGTGCTTGTGGCCATGTCAAACATCCAGGTTTCCCCGTCCAGGCCGCTCTGGAAACCGCCAAACAGCACAAAGAGACTTTGCGATTCAAAGTAGGCCATCGCGTGCAGGATGCGGGGTCTGGGATTGAGCGCAGGTGTCAGCTGACTCCAGGTCGAGCCGTTCCAGCCCCATGTATCGGACAAAGGCACGCCGCTTGAGTTTTGGCCACCGTAAAGCAGGATGCGGCCACCAAAAGTCCCGTTGCTATCCGCGGCCATGGCATGGTCTTTGCGGCCCGGGAAAACCGGAGCACCACCGGTGTGCAGGAACCAGTCGGTGCCGTCCCACAACCAAGTGTCAGCCAGGAACGCACCGCCAACTACGCCACCGAACAACATGGTCCTTTTCAAGTTGATGTCATAGGCCATCGCATGACCGTAACGAAAGCCATTGCTTGGGGCCTTGGCCTCTTCGATGGTCAGGGTTTCTTTCCACGTGGTCGAGCTGTATTCTGGAGGTTGGACACCCCCATCGCTGGTATCTACCTTGGTCAAGGCTGACTCTTGGACCGCCAAATCAGTGGTCTCTCCGGTGCAGCCGATAAGCATGGCCGTTGCCAGCAAAGCCGCCAAACAGGTACGCATGATTGCTGATGAAGCGATACCCCTGTTTCTAATCGTTATATTTGACATTCTTTCATCCTCCCGTGCCTTTTAGAAAATAATCCATGGACGTCAACCAACTCCATCGCATTATGATGAGAACGAGCAAGAAAGACCACAAAATCCTGTATTTGTCAACCGGGATTGCTGTAATTCCGGACTACCCTCAAACCGGGGCACCCATGGGTGGGTGACCCCCGCAGCGGGTGATCCCGTTCCCCCCGAAACCGGGCGGGGCACTGCGGGAAGATCGTTTACTTCAATAGGCCGTGTTGCAGCAGGTCGATAAGGGCATCGATCTTCTTACGGAGGTTGCGGACCTTGCCTTGCAGCATGCACTCTTCTTCCAGACCCCGAAAGATGGACACCAGCATACGGGCCGTGGACTCCGAATCGCCGATACGGAATGCGCCCGCCGCGATGCCCTGCCGGAGCACGCCGGTGAAGAGATCGGTCTCGGCGCTGACGAAGAGCTCCCGCACTTCGCGGGCCAAGGGTTCGACGTCGATGAGCAGATCCAGGCTCAGGCCCGGTTTGCCCTCGAAGCTCAGGAGGGAGCGGAACCGGGCGTGCAACATAGCCTCCAGCTTGGCGGCCGGATCCCGCTTCCGATCGGCGGCCCGCTCCAGGGCCTGCTGGTTGCGGCCCATCTCCCGCTGCATGACCGCCCGGACCATGGCCTTCTTGTTGGGGAAGTAATGGTACAAGGCGCTTTTCGTGATGCCCACGGCCTCGGCCACCGCGCTAAGGGTCAGTTTGCGGTAACCTTGCAGCAGGAAGGTCTCTTTCACGGCGTCCAAAATAGCATCTCGTTTGTCTGTTTTGCCCATGACCGCCTCCAATTTTGTGAACAAGTTGGTTGGTTGTTCACTTGTTTCATTATGCGGAACATCGGCCTTTATGGCAATGACAAGTTTTCGCCCGGCACCACGGCGGCAGCAACCTCCATCAAGTCGGGCCGCCCACATGGGGGGCGAGGAAGGTTTTTAGCTCTTTGGAGTAGGCAGGAAAGAGACCTTCCTGTTGCCGGCCCATCTTGACCACGGGGCAGGTCGGGGCGCCTTTTTTGAAAGTATTGGTATCGACTTTGCGGCCGGTTTTGGATTCGTAAAGGGTCAAGGTGATGGTGGCTTCATAGGCACTGATGCCGTCGCCGCCGCCTTTGTATCGGCAGTCTTGCACCTTGGTTTTGTCGGTGAGATCCACACAGACCACCAGCTGGGTGTTGGCCGGTTCCTTGAAATCGGTCCACCAGGCCGGCAACTCGGGCATGCCCGGCCCGCGGCCCGGCCAGCGCCAGTCTTCATATCGTTTCTCGAAATAATAGAGTTTGGAGGTGTTGGACGCCTGCTTGACATAGGACGCCGCGTCCGACTGCGCTTCGCCTGCGCAGACCTTTTTGAGATCGTCCATGCTCAGACTGCCGGCCTTGCCCTGGGGTTGA
>JAGLDW010000197.1 GCA_023145395.1 Lentisphaeria bacterium
CCAATCTTTCGCTCCACCGGCGCAAGGCCGGTGGGGGCGGATCCCTGCCGCTTTGCGATTGCGCGCGCTGGTCCTTGGCAGGGAATGAGGTACATTTCGCGCATGTTGAATGCAACGAGAACAACGCCTATGACAGTGGACCGGATGACGGCGCTGCTGATCTCCGGCACAGACCACTGCGAGGTCGTGGATTTGCCTGTGCCCGTGCCCGGGGAGAACGAGGTTCGCTTGGCCATCACGCATTGCACCCTCTGTCGGACGGACGCGAAGATGCTGCATGTCGGGCAGAGGGATCTGGTGCTGCCACGGGTGCCCGGGCACGAGATTGTGGCTCGGCACGAGCGCACGGGAAGCCGCTTTGCAGTCTGGCCGGGCGCTGCTTGCGGGCACTGCCGATCCTGTCTGAATGGAGCGGAGAATCTCTGCGCCAAGATGCGGATTCTGGGTTTTCACCGCGATGGGGGGCTGGCGGAGTTTCTCTGCGCGAAGCTAGAGAACCTGCTCCCTGTTCCCGAGGAGCTCTCGGGAACGGTGGCAAGCTTGGCGGAACCCCTTGGCGCAGGCATGAATGCCTTGGACCAGCTGGATCTCTCCGAGGGGAATCGTCTGCTGGTCGCAGGTGCGGGTCCAGTCGGTTTGCTCTTGGCGCTGGCGGCTCGCCAGTCTGGCTGGCGTGTGACGTTGTCCGAAGTCTCTCAGGCGAGGATCGAGCAAACACGCCCCTTCTGCGAGACACTGCAAGTTCCCGTTCTTGCGCCTGAGGCGCTGCCAGATGAGTTCGACGCTGCCATCAATGCGACATCCGCCCCAGCGGCATTGGAGCAAATCACCAGTCATCTGACAAACGGCGGTCAGTTCTGTCTGTTCAGCGGTCTCCCGACTGGGACGGACGGGGGAGCGTTGCTGAACGAGACGCATTATCGGCAACTCCGGCTCACGGGCGCCTACGGTTGCACGCGGGCACAGATGCGGAGAGCGCTGGACCTGTTGACCGAGTGTCCACAGGAGGCCGGACTGCTGATCGGCAGGTGCATCGGCCTTGAGGACGCGCCCGAGGCGCTGCGGCGCATCTGGAATGGCATGGCATTGAAACACACGGTCTGTTTTGAATAAGGGTCGGCGCGAAAATAACTTCACAGTAGGAGAGATGTAGATCCATGGAAGAACAACTGCGTGAATTTGGTCGTTTGATTTGCCGGGTGGCTGCGGGCGAGATGCTTTCGCGGGAAGAAGCATGCGAAGCGTATCGGCAGGTGATCCTCAACGAGCAGCCCGAGTTGCAGCAGGGGGCATTTCTCATGGCCCACATCACCCGCCACCCCAGTCTCGACGAACTCGCGGGCGCGTGGGACGCGGTGCAGAGATACGACACGTCCAATATCCACTACGAAGGCACGGGCGTCGTCTGCGACATCGTGGGAACGGGGTCGGATGCACTCAAGACCGTGAATTGCTCGAGCCCCGCCTCGTTGCTCGCCGCCGCGGCCGGCCTGCCTGTTGCCAAAAAAGGGGCACGCCTGGTCACGGGTGTGTCTGGCGCATCGGATGTCTTCGAACTATGGGGAATCGATCTGGACGCTCCTCTTGAGCGGGCCGCCAACTGCTTGAATGTGGCGGGCATCTGCTATTTGCCCGGTGAGGCTTTTCTGCAGAAAGGCTGGGCGAGACTGATCCGCAGCATGCGTTTCACCAGTGCGTTCAACATCATCGGGCCGCTCACCATGCCCTGTGCGCAAACCACGCATATTGTCATCGGCGCCTACGCTCCCGAGGTCTGCGACCAGTTGATCCCCATCGTGCGCGAAATCGGGATGGCGGGCGCACTGTCACCCTACGGTTGGATTGATGGGGGCGATCCAACGCATGGCATGGATGAATTTTCGCCTTGCGGGCCGACTCGCGTGGTCGAGCTGCGCGACGGGGTGATTTCTGTTCACGAGGTGACACCCGGAGATTTCGGCTGCCGGACATGCCGCTACGAGGAAGTCGCCAGCCATCCTACTGCACAGGGGAACGCGAGTGCCGCACTTGAGGTGCTCGCAGGCCGTGCGGAGGGCGCGCTGGCCGATTTCTTCTGCATGAACGCAGGCGCGGCACTCTATGCGTCCGGGAGAGCCAAGAGCTACCGCGAGGGAACCGAACAGGCACGCGGCACCATTGT
This sequence comes from Lentisphaeria bacterium, assembly GCA_023145395.1. Taxonomy (GTDB): domain Bacteria; phylum Verrucomicrobiota; class Lentisphaeria; order Oligosphaerales; family Lenti-02; genus JAGLDW01. The sequence goes on from JAGLDW010000197.1 coordinate 2,162, forward strand.
GAATGGCGCCGCGTTGGAGAAGCTCGAGGCGCTGCGGCAGTATCAAGGCGCTGTTTAGCGGTAGACGATCGAGCGGATCTCGTTGGCTGTGTAGCGCACCGTCTGCCCGTCGATTCGTTCGGCGCCGCCTCCCTCCGCGGCATCGGCGGTGTCCGTGTGGAAGAAGCGTTTTTCCAGCGTGAATGGCGGTTCCCAGACAAGGGGTGGGAGGGGATTTTCGCGCTGTGCCCGGATGGCGGCGCGCATGCCCTCACGGATGCGCCTGCGGGATTCTTCGGCCGAAAGGGAGATGGCGGAATTGCGGCTCAGGCTTTGCTTGACTGCGGTGGTCGTGATTCCTGACACGAGCTGCTCCGCCTCCCGGCAGGCCTCCTCGTCGCCACTGAGGTAGATCAGCGGCAGCCCAAGCGCGCCTTGATAGAGCGCGAACTGGGCGATCTCTCCGATGGGATTGCCGTTCAGCCTGTAGTAGTCGATGCTCTTGCTGCTCTGGGTGTGGTTCATGTCTCCGCGCTGGCACCCCGCCATGGCATGCTGGCCAATCATCACGCAGACATCGTAGGTTTGCACGATTTCATCCCGGAGCGCACGTGGCGCGAGCGGGCGCCCGTGGAGCAGCTTGGCGGCGGGATGAAGCATTTCGAAGGAGACCGCGCCGGGCCCATGTCCGTCGCAGACGAGAACGTCGTCAACCCCTTCCTCCAGCATGCCTTCCACGGCGGCGTTGATTTCGGCGGTGAGCAGCTTCATGGCCTGCGTGTAGCCGCTTCCGCCCGGGCTTGTCTGGGTGTAGAAGGTGACCACACCCGCGACGCCCTCGAGATCCGTTCCCACATAGACTTTCATTGGGGTCTGACTCCTAGATTTGCGC
>JAGLDW010000198.1 GCA_023145395.1 Lentisphaeria bacterium
TGGACATCGGCCCTCCAGATGGTGTGCGCCGTTTGTGTCCCCCGTCGGCGGGGGACTGGCTCGTCAGAGCCTCGCCCTCCAGGATTCGCGCAGTCCGCAGGGCACGGCCGCTGTGGACATCGGCTCTCCAGGTGGCGTGCGTAGTTCGCGTCAGACCTTTTGGTTGCCGGAGGCCAATCCATTTCCGACGAGGTAGTTGTAGCTTTCCTCGACGGCATCGAACATGTCCGTGGCGCAGGAGTCAAGCTCCACGATCACCCACTCGAGGATCTCCGGATCGGCGGCGGCGATGATGGCGGGCATGTCGAGTTTTCCCTGGCCGACTGCCAGCATGGGCTGCTTTGGCTCCACCGGTCCATCCTTGATGTGGAGGATGGGGGTGCGGCGCTTGAGGCGACTGGTTGTCTCCGCCGCGTCGAATCCAGCGGCAGTGACCCAGTAGACATCAAGTTCGGCGAACAGCTCGGGCACGTTGTCGAGCATGATATCCTCGGGCAGCTTGCCATCCTCGACGGGCTCGAACTCCTTCCAGTGGTTGTGGAGACCAAAGGAGATCCCATTCCCTTTGAGCAGCTCGACGGCCGCACGCTGGTTTTCGACACAGGCCATGACATTGTCGTAGGTGTCGATGGCGCCGCCGGGGCCCGTGATCAGCCTGCTGATGCCAAGGGTCTGACACTGCTTGATGACCTCGTCCGCATTCTCTTTGTTGGGCATGGGCATGTGCGCGCTGCTGACCATCAGGCCAAGATCATCAAGGGTCGTGCGCAGTTCGGCCGGGGTCATTCCGTGGAACCCCGCGAACTCGACACCCTTGTAGCCGATGGCGGCCACGCGCTCCAAACTCTTCCGAAAATCCTCTTTGCATGCCTCGCGGATGCTGTAGAGCTGCACGGAGATCGGTTTCATGTTCCTTCGATCCTTCTTTTCGTCCGGTAGAACTCCAAAAAATTGGCAGAGTCGCGCCCGGCGGACTCTAGCAGTCGATCTCGATAATCTCCATGCGCTTGCCGGAGTTCATCATCTCGGCGGGTCCGGACTCGCTGACACGCAATCCGTTCTCCCAGCGCAGCCCGAACGTGTCGGTGTAGAAGAACGTGTCCGCCTGGAAGGTCATATTGGGCTGGAGGACGTATTCGCTGATTGACTCCATCCAGGGCTTCTCCACTTCGATGAGACCGAGGCCGTGGCAGGGGCCATAGAGATAGAATCCCATTTTGCCGTCGGCCTTGACGATTTCCTCGTACTTCTCCACGACTTCTTTGGCGACCGTGCCCGCGCGGACGAGATCATAGGTCTTGTAGTGCATCTCCTTGCCGTATTCGATGAGCGCTTTCTGCTCGTCGGTCATCTTGCCAAGGCAGATGGGGCGTCCGACGGAGGGGGAGTAGCCGTCGATCTTGCCACCGATGTTGATCTGGACGATGTCGCCCTTTTCGAGCACGCGATGGGTGCTGCGGGCGATGGCGCTGCAGGTCTTGTAGCCGCCGAAGGAGTAGACCGTGTGGGCTTCGCACTCGGCGCCGTTGGCGTAGAGCGTCTCGATGGCCACGCCGGCGAGCTGTAGCTCGGTCATGCCGGGCTTGACGGCGTTGAGCATCGCCTCCATCGCCAATTCTCCGATCCGCAAACCTTCGCGCAGACAGGCGATTTCTGCGGGGGACTTCACCGAGCGAAGTGTGGTCATAATGTCGTCGGCTTTGACGATTTCCGCGTTGGGGAAGGAGTTCTTGAGTCCTTCGTACATGGCCATGTTGGTGCAGAGGTAGCCGGCCACGCCGATTCGCTGGGGATTGATCACGCCGATGGATTTGAACGCATCCTCGTAGGAACTGACCGGCACGCCAGGATACTCGGGATCCGCAGTCTCGCGGTATTCGGGCATGGGATGGATGTTGTCGATGGTTCCGACTTCGCCGGCGAAGTTCTCGGACTCGGGACCGACCATCAGCGCAGCTTCGCCTCCGGGGGAGACCGCGACACCGCCCATCTCGAAGAGGGGCCAGAAGGCGGAGAGGTAGCGCACGTTGGCGTAGTCGGCCTCGTTGGCGTTGGCGACCAGCACGTCCAGCCCAGCTTCGGCAGTCAGCTTGCCAGCTCTTGCCACGCGCTCGGAGTACTCGCTTTTCGGAATCATGACTCGTTCGGGCATCTCTGCATCTCCCATTCAGGTTTCATGTATGTCCACATTGCACAAGTGTACGGCTGCAAAGACATAAAGTGTACGGTCCAGCCCGCAAATCAACCTTGCGCGAACCCCAGCGTCTCAAAATCAGGCGAAGACGAATCGGATCTTCATGCGCAAGGCCTGCCCCGGGAGGGCGAAGCTCCCGTTGAGCCGTGCCCTGCAAACAGCGCAAGACCTGTCCCGGATGAGCTTTACGCGGCTCAGCGGGAGCTTCGTCCTCCCAGGGACAATGGGGTAACGCCTCAGTTACGTGGGGACACGGCGGTTGAGGGCAACCGCCCTCCAAGTGCTTCGGGGTGCCGCTGGTGTTCGCC
>JAGLDW010000199.1 GCA_023145395.1 Lentisphaeria bacterium
CTCCGCATACCTTGAACACTCCGGGGAGTGCTAGCCCAGACGCCACCAGACGATTGTGAACAAAGCCCGCACCGAACACCGCCCCCATCAGCAGCACCCCCATGAACGCAAAGGCGCTGTCTTTCAGACGCGGCTCCACCACACTGTTGATCGCCGCCGAATTCGACCCCCAGATCGCCCCCTGCCCCGCGTGGTACAGCAAGTATGCCACCACCAGCAAGGGCACAGTCGTCGATGTCCCCATCAGAACGACCCCGCCGCCCACCACAATCAATGCGACACCGTAGCAGAAGGTGGGATTCCAGCGGTCGATGAAATGGGCCATGCACAAGAGGCTCAGGAGCGCGGGGACACGCCCAAACGCGACAACGGTTCCGATCGCACCCTCCCCGAGTCCATGCACTTCCCGGGCAAGATTCGGCAGCAATTGATTCGCTGTATGGAAACCGAACGGTTCCAGCAACAGACCACAAAACAGAATCCAGGGAAACAACCCCGTCATCAAACTGCGCAGATCGTCCCAGCGCAGACAGCGAAGAGGTAGAACAGGAGGCAATTCGGCCTGTTCAAAGGGATGCGAAATCAGCAGGAAGACAACCGCGCTGCCCAGACAAAGCAGGGATGACAGAGGAAAGAACACCCGAAACGCGCCGCCGACGATCAGTCGCCCCCCTCCCAGCAAGACCACCAGTGTCGTCACGCTGCAAATCAACTGCGTGAGGGCGATACCGCGACCCGGCGCCGTGCGAGACAGACCCGCAACCATAGGCAGCCACACCACGAAGTAGGTCGCGTGCATGCAGGCGATCCCCCCAAGCAAAATACCCAGCAGCGTGAGGTTCGATACAAATGGCAGCGGAGCGAACAAGATTCCGCTCAACACCATCACCGCAAACACAGCCCGGCGGCGCCCAAGACGCGAGGAGATCTCCGTCATCACCAACTGCCAGACCATGACCCCGCCGACAAACCACAGCGTCAGCACAGTCCACTCCCGCGTGGAAGCGCCCAGACCCCGGGCCACATAGGCATTCACGAAGGTGAACACCCCGAACCAGGCCAGAGTCCAAACAATGGCGACAGGCAGAGCAGTCAACATCAAGCGGACGAGAACACTCATACGACACACAACTCCTGAAGATTAATTCCCACACCCAAATGTGGTGATTGCAGGTGCGAAATGTAGCCTGCCACTCGCCGAGTGCCTAACCCACTGCGATCGGGAGTTCTGGATCTCCAGAAAGTCTCTCGTGCGCGCGCGAAGATCTTTAGGTGTGCGCATTCTCCAGAGCCGTCACACAAATCACAATGCACAGCCCGATCTGAAGACCATGCCTACGCAGACAGCGCAATCCATGGAGGGCGAGACTCCGGCGAGCCGCACGCTGCGAACAGCGCAATCCATGGAGGGCGAGACTCCGGCGAGCCGCACGCTGCGAACAGCGCAATCCATGGAGGGCAGACTCCGGCGAGCCGCACGCTGCGAACAGCGCAATCCATGGAGGGCGAGACTCCGGCGAGCCGCACGCTGCGCAAGGCCCATTCGAAACGCATTCTGCGCAGTTCGCGGGGCACGGCTCGCCCGAGTTCCTCCGTCGCACACGAGTTTGCTGTCGTAGAAAAGCCGTTCTGTCCCTCAGAATGACGGTGCGGGCAAAACACCTACGGAACTAAAACGCCTGCAAATTGGAGATTGCCAGGGGGCTGCAAGGGTGCGTTATAGCAATCATCTTGAATGCAAATTGGAATAACATCTCACATTTTGAATTTCGTTTTGAGGCGGCTTCGGGTGTGCGATTCACCGTCCAGACTGTTTCTGTTGTTCGCGTGTCGGCGCAAGCACCGACACAGGAAAGCGCAGGCGGGCCTGCGCACTCCAAAGATGC
>JAGLDW010000002.1 GCA_023145395.1 Lentisphaeria bacterium
GTAAAGTTATTTCCGCGCGGACCCAAGGGAACAGGCGATTCATGACCGAACGTAAACTCATCGACAGCATCAACGAGCTTCGGCAGCAACGCGACGCGGTGATCCTCGCGCACAACTACGAGCTTGACGAAGTGCAGGCCATCGCGGACTTCGCAGGCGATTCACTCGAACTCAGCCGCAAGGCCGCCACGGTGGACGCCAAGGTCGTGGTCTTCTGCGGCGTGCACTTCATGGCCGAGACCGCTGCCGTGCTCAGCCCGGAGAAGACCGTGCTGCTTCCCGCCCGCGACGCAGGCTGCCCCATGGCCGACATGATCACCGGCGGTCAACTCCGCGCGCTCAAGGCCGAACATCCGGACGCGGCTGTGATCTGCTACGTCAACAGCTCTGCGGAGGTCAAGGCCGAGAGCGACTGCTGCTGCACCTCCGCCAACGCGCTCGAGGTCGCCAAAGCGTTCGCGCACGCTCCCGAAATCATCTTCGTGCCCGACAAGAACCTCGGCGGACATGTGGCGAGCTTGCTGGGAAGAACCTTCATCCCCTGGGAAGGCTACTGCCACGTTCACCAGCTGATGACAGCCGACGACGTCCACAAAGCCAGGAAGGCCCACCCCAACGCCCCTGTCATGGTCCATCCCGAATGCGCGCCCGACATCCGCGCCTTGGCCGATCACATCCTCTCCACCGGCCAAATGTGCCGTTTCGCCCAGGCGGACGACGCCCGCCAGTACATTGTCGGAACGGAGATCGGCATCCTCTACCGCCTGGAGACGGAAAACCCGGAAAAGTCCTTCTTCCCCGTCTCCACCAAGGCCGTCTGCGAGGACATGAAGAAGATCACGCTCGAAAATGTGCACGCCGCCCTGCGCGACATGAAACACCGCATCACAGTGCCGGACGAAATCGCCAAGCGCGCCAAACACGCCATCACACGAATGATCGAACTCGGATAGACACAGAGCGGAAACAACACCCATGAAAAGCGCATACGAATTGGCCATGGAACGGCTCGGAAACCCGATCCGGGAATACACCGTCGAGCAAAAAGTGCAACTCAGCGAGATCGACAAGCTCTACGAATCCAAGATCGCCCAAGCCAGGTTTGCCGCTTTGGACCGTCGGCAGAAGGCTGGTGCGGACCCCGAGCAGATCAAGCAGATCCAAGACGACCAAGCCGTGGAGATCCGTTCGCTCGAAGAGCGCCGAGACGGCAAGAAGAACGAGCTGCGCAAACAGTTCGACCAGCAAGGCTGATTCAAGCGGAGAGCATCGATGTTCGTAGACTGGGCAAAAGTACATCTGCAGGCTGGCAATGGCGGCAAGGGCTGCACCAGTTTTCGGCGCGAAAAGTACATCCCAAAAGGTGGTCCTGACGGTGGCGATGGCGGTGCTGGCGGAAGCGTCATCATCCGTGCTACCAACGGCGAGCAAAGTCTCGTCACGCTCCGCTTCAAACAACATTGGCGTGCGCGCAACGGCACGGGAGGACAGGGAAAAGACCGACATGGACACAGAGGGGCGGACGTGATCGTACCTGTACCCCTGGGGACACTCCTCCATGACCACGAAACTGGCGAGTTAATCGCAGACCTCACGGAGGAGGGGCAGGAGTGCATCGCGGTCAAAGGCGGACGCGGAGGACAGGGAAACACCCGCTTCATGACCTCGACAAACCGTGCCCCAACGCAGAATACTCCGGGCACCGAGGGGGAGACGCGCATTGTCGAAGCCGAGCTAAAGGTCATCGCCGACGTGGGACTGGTCGGCTATCCAAACGCCGGAAAATCCACCTTGATTACCGCCATCTCCGACGCCCATCCCAAGACCGCCGCCTATCCTTTCACCACCCTCTTTCCCGTCGTCGGTGTCATCGAGTTCGAGGATTTCTCCCGCTTGACCGTCGCCGACATCCCAGGTCTCATCGACGGTGCGCATGACAACGTGGGCCTCGGACACGCCTTCCTCAAGCACATCGAGCGCTGTAGAGCGCTCGCCTTTGTCCTGGACATGGGGGGGATCGACGGGCGGGATCCCCTTGAGGACCTCGCGCATCTGCGAAAGGAATTGGAGCTCTACCACCCCGGGCTCTCCGGACGCCCCGCAGTCATCGTCGCCAACAAGACAGACCTGCCGGATGCAGAGGAGAATCTCGTACGCCTGCGGGAAAGCGAGACCCTCCCCATCCTTTCCGCCTGCGCCGAACTCGCCGAGGGAACCGAAGAGATCGTCGCCGCGCTACGCGAACTTCTCGCCTCCATCCCCGACGACGAGTAGCCCTCGCGAACTCCGCAAATCGTGGAGGGCCGATGTCCACAGCGGCCGCGCCTTCGCGAACTCCGCAAGTCATATCCCGGATCCTATCCCCCCACCTGCTCCTCGTCATGCGCAATCCAGACGCGTCAGGAACTCGTCGAGCCACTCCTCTTTTCCCCCATGGCGGGCGAACGAATTGCGAACACTACCTTTGAAGTGGCAATCCGTCCCCGCGACGGAGAAGAGCCCGTGCTGTAGGCAATACGCCCGGTAGCGCGTCGTATACTCGGCTGGAATACTCGGATGGGCACACTCGATGCCATCGAGGCGGCATTCCTCCCGAAGCGCATCCATTCTCTGAACATCGTGTTTCCTGAAATATCCCAAAGGATGCGCAATCGCGACAACAGCGCCGACTGCCTGCACCGCTGGCACCACCTTGGACACATCGGGATAGGGAGGGAAATGAGATTTCTCCCGCACGCGTCTCATCAAATCCCCATACTCCTCTACCTTGGACATGAATCCTCGGTCAAGAAAGTAATCGCGAAGAATGCCATTTTGGACATGCGTGTTTCCTTGCGCGGAAATTGCTTCTGGCGGACGATAGGATTGAAGAAGCTGGAGACGATGCAAGTCGGAAAAATCGTGCCCCAACGCCTGCATT
>JAGLDW010000020.1 GCA_023145395.1 Lentisphaeria bacterium
AACGGCAACCGTGTGGCCTACCCCTACATCTTCGAACCAAGCCCAGGCTATGTCTGGGTCACATCGATGCAAGGCAATCTGCGTTGCGGAGTCCGCATCGACGATCTGTTCTGAGTCAGTGCTAAAACGCCAAACACCTGAAGGAGAATTCGACATGGAAGAGATCATTATCCGCCGTTTCCGGGAGGAGGAGCGTCAGAGGCTCAAGGACATCACCGTCGCCTCCTTCGCCAATGCTTCCGTTGACAAGCGCATTGAAGATGTTTTCGGACAGCTCGGAAGCACGAACTGGCAGGAGAGAAAGGCGGCTTCGATCGACGACGACCTCGCCACAAACCCCGACGGAGTTCTAGTCGCCGAGATGGGCGGCGAGATTGTGGGCTACGTCACCGTGTACATCAATCGCGAGGCCAGCCTCGGACGGGTTGTCAATCTCGCCGTGGACGCGGACTGCCGCGGTCGGGGCCTCGGCAGGAAGCTTCTCGTTGCCGCCGACGACTACATGCGCGCCGAGCACATGACCCATGCCAAGATCGAGACTCTGGCTGACAACGAGGTGGGGAACCATCTCTATCCGGCTCTCGGATACCGGGAGATCGTGCGCCAAGTCCACTTCGTCAAGAAGTTGTAGGGGTCAGGCAAGAGCCTCAGTGGTTGTTTGGGATGGGACCTGGCGGGTCACAGTTGGGTGCTGCCCCGGTCGCGCAGGGCGTGGACCGCTTTCTTCACGTCCTGTGCCCGGTCTTTGGGGACGATGAGCACGCCGTCCGGGGTGGTCACCACGATCAGGTCGCGAACTCCCACGCAGGCGACGGCCATGCTGCTGGCACCGGGGGCGTTGTAGACAATGCAGTTCTCGGTGTCGATCAACACGGGATCTCCGATCGAGACGTTGCCCAGTCCGTCCCTGTCGAACGTGCGCTCCATGGCGTCCCAGGAGCCAATATCGTCCCAACCGAACCGTCCGGGAACCACCAGGACATTGGAGGCGTGCTCGAGCAGCGCATAGTCAATACTCTTGTCCGGAAGCGTCGCGAACAGTTCCGCAGCCTCTTGTGGGTCTCCTGTTTCCAACGCGGTGGCGATGGACAGAATCGTTTTGTGAAATGCGGGGTCCGCACGTTCGAACTCTGCAAGAAACGTGCCGATAGTCCAGAAAAACATGCCGCTGTTCCAGAGGTGTCTTCCGTCCGTGGCCATCGTTTCCGCATCCGCCGCGCACGGTTTCTCCACAAACCTCTCGACGGGATACACAGGGCAACGTGCCTCGATGCGGGCCACCGGTTCGGCATTCTCAGGTTGGCGGATGTATCCGTAGGCTGTCTCCGGCCGTGTTGGGTGGATGCCAATTGTGATGATCGCATTCTGATCCTCGGCCGCTTTCAGCGCTGCACGCACAGTGGTTCGGAATGCGTCCGCATCCCGAATCTGATGGTCCGCCGTGACCACCGCCATGGTGATCTGCTCCGGGGGGAGGCGGAGGCGGGCCAGTATCTCGGCGGCGGCGTATGCCAGGCAGCCCGCTGTGTTCCTCTTGCAGGGCTCTGCCAGAATGTTCTCCGAGGGGAGGCCGCAGCCGGACTGGCGGATAGCTTCTTGCAGATGGCTTCCCGTGACCACGAACACATGCTCGGATGGCACCACGGGCAGCAGATGATCCACTGCCTCCTGCAACATGGTGCGGTCCGGAGCGCTCAGTCGGAGGAGCTGCTTCGGGTATTTTTGTCGGGATACTGGCCAGAACCGTTCGCCAGACCCCCCCGCCATGATCACCACAACTCGCATTGGGTGGACCTCCAGTCAATCGAAATGCCAAGTGCCGCGCGACGAGTGCGCAAACGGACCACACCTGAACGCATAAAACGAGCACCATACCTTCAACGCTTGACGGTGTCCATCTTTCTGGGTTCGCGTGTGCGTTGAGCCCCCCCCCTTGCGGTGCTATATTCGGCACGATGGAAAAGAACCGAGTTGGTGTCTGCGGAAGGACTTTCCACAGCACCCAGTTTTGGAGGCTACGTCGATGTCCCACCAACGCTTCGCCATGCTGACGCTGGCTGCCGTGCTTGTTTGCACCACCTCAGTCGATGCTTTCAGCCTCTGGCCTTTTGGGAAGAAGAAACTCAAGCCGCAGGACGACTATCTCCCTTTGATTGACAGCAAGCCCATTGTCAAGGGGAAGCCCGAGGAAGATCCGGCTGACTCAGTGTCCGTCGAACGTATTGTCATGCTCGCCGAGAGGGGCACTGTAGGAGCGCAACTGGCACTCGGAAAGCTCTACTACGAGGGGCGTGGCGGGGTTGAGAGGGATCGCAAGAAGGCAGCCCACTGGTTCAAGACCGCTGCAGAACAGGGCAACGCCAAGGCGATGTTCAACTACGCCCTCTGTCTCGACGCCGGCCAGGGAGTCAAGGCGGATGTCGATGAGGCCATGGTCTGGTACGAGCGTGCCGCCAACAAGAGCGTGCCACAGGCGCAGCTCAACATCGCCCTCGTCGCCGAGGAAAAGGGAGACGATGCAACCGCCTTCAAATACTACAAGATGCTGGCGGATGGCAAGAGGCACCGAGGCGCCATGCGCAAGACAGCCGACTATCTTCTCAACGGTGGCAAGAATGTGAAGCCCGATCCCAGGCTGGCCACTCAATACCTTCTCATTGCCGCGCGGACGGGGGATTCCAGAGCCCAGGTGCGCTTGGCGGATTGCTACCAGAAAGGGAATGGTGTCGAGAGAAACTACCAGGAAATGTTTGCTTGGCTCTACCTTGCGGCCCGGAATGAAGACCCCGAGGCGCAAGCCAAGGTGGGGTACTGTTTCGAGACGGGCATGGGCACGGCTCGCAATACAGACACCGCCGTTCAATGGTACACGCGCGCCGCGGAGGCCGACTACGCCCCCGCGCAGGTCTCCTTGGGGAACTGCTATCTTCTTGGTAAAGGCGTGGAACGGGATTTGGAGAGCTCGGCACGCTGGTTCCGCCGAGCCGCGGAGCAGGGAGATTCCACAGGCGAGTTCAGTCTGGGCATGGCCTATGGCCTCGGACGTGGAATCAAGATGGACCACAAACAGGCGTTCAAGTGGCTCGCATGTTCAGCAGAGAAGGCATACCCCCTCGCCCAGTACAACCTCGGAGTGTACTACGAAGACGGGTTCGGTGTCGAGCGTGATGCGCTCAAGGCTGTTCTATGGTACAAGAAAGCTGCGGCGCAGGGCTCTCCCGATGCCCATTTGGCTCTCGGACGCTGTTATTTGCATGGGCGCGGTGCGGCGCTGGATCGGACCGAGGCGCGCAAACACTTTCAAAAGGCGGCGGACGATGGCCTGCAAGAGGCCCGAGACGCTCTAGAGGAAAACTTCTGAAGCCTCTCTGCGCCAGATTGGAGACGACATGAGTAGCCAGGTCCAACCGGAAAAAATTGGAGTGAAAGAGCTCCGCAAGATGGTCGCCGAGAAACGGGCCATCGTGGCTGTCACTGCCTATGACGCCCTGATGGCGCGCATGGCTGACGAAGCGGGAGTGGACCTCATTCTCGTTGGGGATTCTCTCGGCATGACCATGCTCGGGTACAAGACGACCATCCCCGTCACCATGCGGGACATCCTTCACCATACGTCTGCCGTGGTCCGCGGCGTGACCCGGGCCATGGTGGTTGCCGACATGCCGTTCATGACCTACCACACCTCGCAGGAGGACGCCATGCGGAATGCCGCGGTCTTCTTGCAGGAGGGTGGTGCGGACGCGGTCAAGCTAGAGGGGGGGCAAGCTGTGTCCCAAACGGTGGAGAGGTTGGTCGTCGCAGGCGTGCCAGTGCTCGGGCATATTGGCATCCTCCCTCAGTCCGTCCTGTCCGAAGGTGGATATCACGTGCAGGGGCGCACCCCAGAGGGGGCATTGAAGCTCCTCGCCGACGCGCGTGCCATTCAAGACGCGGGTGCTTTCGGCATTGTTCTCGAAGGACTCCCGGGCACGCTGAGCGTGGAGATATCGGAGGAGCTTGAGATTCCCACCATCGGCATCGGAGCGGGTCCCGGCTGCGACGGGCAGATCCAGGTGCTTCACGACATACTCGGCTTGTTCGAGGATTTTGTGCCCAAACACACCAAGCGCTACGCGGAACTCGCGACGGACATACGGCAGGCAGTGGCCCACTACCGGAGCGATGTTTGCGACGGCGTTTTCCCCGGTGAGGAGCAGACCTTCAAGTGAACGTCGTCTCCACACTGGAACAGGTGCGCGAACAGATCGCGGCTTGGCGCAGGCAGACTCTGACCATCGGCTTCGTGCCCACCATGGGCTACCTGCACGAGGGGCATCTCTCGCTTGTGGATGAAGCCGCGCGCCAGGCGGACCGCATCGTTGTCAGCATCTACGTGAACCCCACGCAGTTTGATCCCACGGAAGATCTGGACGTGTATCCGCGAGATTTCGACCGGGACGAGCGCCTTTGCCGAGAGCGTGGCGTGGCACTCCTGTTCTACCCGTCGAACGAAACCATGTACACTCCCGACCACTCCACCTGGGTCCAGGAGGAATCGCTCACGGGGGCGCTCTGCGGACAATCGCGCCCGACGCATTTTCGAGGGGTCACCACGGTCGTCGCCAAGTTGTTCCACATTGTCCAGCCGGATGTGGCTGTGTTCGGACGCAAGGATGCCCAGCAGGCACTTGTCATCCAGCGCATGGTGCGGGACCTGAACATCCCCGTGTCCATTTGCACCGTTCCCATTGTGCGGGAACCCGACGGATTGGCCATGAGTTCCCGCAACCGCTACCTGACCGGGGATCAGCGACAGCGTGCGCTCTGCCTCAACCGCAGTCTCAGAGAGGCAGTCGGACTTCATGCCCAAGGGGAACGCTCGGCGAAATGCTTGGTGAATATCATTCGCGAGGCTGTTCGCCAGGCGGAAGGAAACCTGGACTACGTGGAACTGGTCTCACGAGAGACGCTTCATCCCCTCGAAATGGTGAATGAGCCCGCGCTTCTCGCCGTGGCGGCCCACTTTGGGCCGACGCGCCTACTCGACAACGCGGATCTCGGCTGAACGCCGCGTGCATGATTTGATGGGAAAACTATGAAATCTGGTTTGCGATACCACCTGACCGCGCTGGCGGCCGTACTTGTCATGCTGGGGAGCCATTTGGCGGGTACCTGGCTCTCCTCGCGGACGGAAAAGCAGATGGGGGCAGTGTGCGGATTGGGTGGCCTGCGTACCGAGTTGCTTCTGCTCGCCACCCATGTGGACGACCTTGTCACAGCACGCCAACGCAACTGGACGGCCGAGGAGAGGGAGGCGCTGCGGCTCATCGACGCCAAGCTCAAAGCCGTCGAGAGTATCATGAAGGCGTTGGACTGGCGTATGCTGCCGGTCATCACCCCGACATCGGAGACGAACGGAAACTCGGAACTGCTTGTCTCTCTGGACGAGCAATGGAGCCATGTTCGTGAAGCCGCGAGAAATGCGGTCATCGGGCAGCAGGTGCTGCACAATCGAGACGAGATTCGCAGACGCACTATCCGCCTTGTTCACAACACGGATTTCCTCGTGGAGAAGACCCAGCAGGCGCACAGCCGCAATGTGCGCCTCGTTCGTTGGGTTGGACTCGCCTGTTTTGCGGTTGTCGCCGCCTTGTTCCTCCTTCTCATCGCGCAGATTCACCTTGCCCTCCTCCGTCCGCTTCGGCAGTTGTCCGACCGTCTGAGACTGCTTAGCACGGGCAATCTTCAGGCTGAGACTCACATGCCCCTCACTCTGCGCGGGCAATTCATGAAGATCGCCGAGCATACCAACGCCTTCATGGACCGCTTCCGCAGAGCCGACCAGACGAAGGACCGTTTTCTGGCGACGATGAGTCATGAAATCCGGACGCCCATGAACGGTGTTGTCGGCTTCCTGGACAATCTCAGAGAGACGGATCTGAACGAACGGCAGAGGCAGTATGTCAGACTCATTGATTCGAGCGCGCGCAGCCTTCTCAACGTCATCAACGAGATCCTCGACTTTTCGAAGCTGTCTTCCGGCAAGATGGAACTTGAGGAGGTCGCCTTCGATCTGTCCTCCCTTCTTCAGGAGCGAGTTGCCGTCGGGCGGCAGATCGTGCGGGGAAAGAGAGTCAAGGTCAGTCTTGAGATGGCCGATCAGGAGCCTTTGATCATTCGGAGCGATCCAACCCGACTCCGGCAGGTTCTCGACAACTTGGTGAGCAACGCGGCAAAGTTCACCGAGGGGGGTGAGATCCTTCTCAAACTGCAGAGACAGGGGAGGAACGACGGCAAGACTGCGCTGATATTCTCTGTGACCGATACTGGCATTGGCATCTCCGAAGACCGGATTCCACGACTTTTCGAGGCATTCACACAGGCGGAGAGCAGCACGACTCGACGTTTTGGAGGAACCGGACTCGGGCTCCGCATCGCCTACGATCTCGTCCAGCTCATGGGCGGACGCCTCAACGTGGCGAGCGAGGTCGGCAAAGGGACGACCTTCGATTTCACGATTGTTGTTGAAACGGCCAAACCCGAGGAGCAGGTCAGGCTCTCCGACCACTACACCATCACGCTCTCCAAGGGCGCCCTGCGCAAGTTCTGGGCGCTTCTTGTCGACGACACGCCCACAAATCTTTTCCTCATGGAAACCATCTGCCAGAGCATCGGCCTGCCCTACCGCACTGCCACAAACGGGCAGGAGGCCGTCGATATGGCCACAAAAAACCACTTCGACCTCATCTTCATGGATATCCAGATGCCCGTGATGGACGGCTACACGGCTATTCGCAGAATTCGAGAGCTTGACGATGCCGAGTCGACCCAGATCATCGCCCTCACTGCCTCCGCCTTCCAAGAGGATGTGGACCAGGCGCTTGGCGTGGGGTCCACCGGCTTCATCGCAAAACCATTTGAGAGAAATCATCTCCTGCTCTGCATTGCCGAGTATCTTGGCATACCCTTCGAACGGCACTTGCGGGACCGACCTGACTCCTGCGAAAGCGAGGTCGATGTCACGGTGCGACGCATGTACGATTTCATGCGTGAGCAATACCGCATCGGCCTTGGGGAAATCAAGATGGTGCTCGCCCAGTCCGTGGCCGATTGGAGGCCCCTGCTCAATGATATCCGCGCCTACGCCAAGCAGAATGACTGGGACCGCATCCGGCCCATCATGCACAAGCTGAAGGGGCAGCTCAGTTCCATTGGCTTGCCGCACCACGCAGAGAGCGCCGCCACATTCAACGCCGCCATACACGGGGATGAAACAGAGGGTCTTCGCGAGCAACTCGACGAGTTTGCCGACGAACTCGCCGAGATCTTCAGTGTCGCGGAGCGGGAGATCACCCTGCAACCAACCGAGCCCGAGGCATAGAGCTTACGCATACGGCCCGTGATCGGCGAAGGTGGGAATGTCCCCGTTCTCGTTTAGCATGATGCCCCGTGGACGGACGTATTCGATTCCGGGCAGGAACTCGTCGCCGATTTCGTCGAGCTTGCGTTGAGTCAGCGCGTCGAGCCGTTGGACTGTGGCTGCGTGACTGGACTGTTCGGCTAGATTGGTCTGCTGGTATGGATCCGCGTCGTTGTCGTACAGCAGCCAGGGACCGTCAAGATCTCTCGCGTAGGTGAAGCGCTCCGTGCGGACCCCGCGGTACACGCGTCCCCCGTTTCGCTCATGCCACTGATGGAAGGCGAAGTGCAGCGCAAGCAGCGCACCGTCCAACTCAGGCACATCCTCGCCTCGCAGCAGCGGCGATGCATCGATTCCCTGCACGCTGTCCGGGATGGGGACTCCGCAGAGCCCGAGGAGCGTCGGCATGATGTCCGGGGCGTTGACCACTTCGCCGATGGTTCTGCCTGCGCGGCCATAGGCCGCCGGGTGGCGGATGAGAAGCGGAACGCGGATCGACTCCTCCCACGGCTTCTGCTTCTTCCACATGCCCTGGCAGCCAAGCATATCGCCATGGTCGCTTGTGAAGACGATGATTGTGTTCTCCTCGACCCCTGCGTCGCGCAGCGTCGCCAGCAATTCGCCGAAGCAGGCGTCAAGCGCCTCGATGTGAGCGTAGTATCCAGCCAGTTGCTCTTGTGCGGACTCCGCAATTTTCGCAGGCACGTTCGGACGCAGAACCACTTGCTTGGGATCATATTTCTTGCGGAATCGCTCCGGCGCCGTCTGGTAGGGAGCATGGGGTGGTCCCCATGAGAGAAACAGGGCAAAGGGGCGGTCCGGCGACGATGTCCCGTGCGCGCGGATGTATTCGCATGCGCATTGGGTTTGCGCCTCCGCGTCGTAGCCCTCCCATTTTCGCTTTTCGGGCGTGTCGCCGTAATAGGGCGAGTCATTGTAGTTGTGCGAGCACTCGAAGCCGCGCCAGAAGCGGAATCCGAGTCTTCGTTCAGGCGGCACGAATGCCTGCCTGCCCTGCCCGTCAATGTGCCACTTGCCAATGTAGCCCGTGTCGTAGCCGGCCTGGTTGAGGCACTCCGCCAGCGGAACCGCGTCGGAGGTGATGTTCACGTCATTGAGGAAGAGTCCATGCGTGAGCGGATGCTGGCCGGTCATCAGCGTCGCCCGATAGGGACAGCACACTGGCGTGCCTGAGATCGCGTTGCGGAAATTTGCGCTCTCCGCGGCGAAATGGTCCAGATTCGGGGTGCACGCATTCACGTCACTCTCGTAGCCAAGCGCTTGCGCTCGCCACTGATCGCCGAACACAAAGAGAAGATTTGGCTGTGTCATGGAGATGGAGTGCTTTCGATGCGGTCTCTCTCGTTGCATGCGCCTCAGTCCTTGCACTCGAGAATTCGCGTAGGAACCGAGATTCCATACTCTATCGCGCCCGATCTGCCACTGCCACTGCCAGTGCCAGTGCCAGGTCGATTTGCCATGACGCGCGGAGTTCGCAGTCTGCCTCTGGTCGTGTGCGCATCGCGCTGTCCGTGTCCCCCGCCGTCAACCGGTGTTCGCGGGGACGCGAACGGTCCAGGGGCATGGCTCGTCAGAGCCTCGCCCTCCACGATTTGCGTTGTCCGCAGAGTGCCGGAGGCAGCTTGCCTCCGGGCGTATGCGCATCGCGCTGTCTGCGGCTCAGCGGGAGCTTCGCCCTCCCTTCGTGCCCTTCGTGTCTTCGTGGTTTTTCTCTGTCTTCGCTTTGCGGAGTTCGCGCGAGGCGTTTGTGGCGTTGGCTGCTTTCCATGTCGTTGACAAGCGATGCCGGTCCGGTATTTTCATC
>JAGLDW010000200.1 GCA_023145395.1 Lentisphaeria bacterium
CCACTGATCATCTTTCTCTGCCTGCCTTTGTCGATCATCGGGGTAACCGCTGGCCTCCTCCTGTTCAAACTCCCCTTTGGCTTCATGGCGATCCTGGGCTTTCTTGGGCTGTCCGGAATGTTGATCAAGAATGCCATTGTCCTGATTGATGAGATCGAGCAGGAAATCACTGCCGGGAAAGACCCATATCAGGCGGTTCTTGATTCCTCCGTCAGCCGCATGCGGCCCGTGATCATGGCCTCCGGCACTACGGTTCTGGGCATGGCACCCCTGATTCGTGACGCTTTCTATGCGGTCATGGCAGCCACGATCATGAGCGGACTTGTGGCCGCGACCGTGCTCACACTGATCGTGGTCCCGGTGCTGTACTGCATCTTTTTCCGGATTCGAACTGGCGACGAGACGCATAATCGCGTGTCAATGGTTCGTCAGGGATGACAGTCTCCGTTCGGCACACTATCTTCGCCGACGCAGAACACACTGAAAATTTCAAGGAAAAAATCCATGCGGACACTGAGTAAATCGATACTGTTCCTGGCAACGTGCGCGTTTCTGGCGGCTCATGGTGTTTGGGCGCAGAATATCACGGTTCGCATCCCCAAGGAGCTGACATTGGAGAAGGCGAAGCGCGTCGCCTTGCTCGGTAACCCTAGTGTGGAAGTGCTGTTGGCCCGAATCAAGGTGGCCGAGGCGGTCGAGGGGCAATCTCGGGTCGTCTATCTACCCCGGCTCACTGGCACTGCGGGCGCGTACTGGCATGAGAATGTGTCCCTCGGCAATGGAAACGACGGACACCGCGCCGCCTATACTGCTGGGCTGGAGGTGGGATGGCTGCTCTTCGACGGTTTTGCTGGCAAATTTCGCATGGAGGCGGCCAAGGCTGGCATTGATGCTTCAACGCAGGAGTGGCAGGATGGTCGGCGTTTGCTGGCGCAGGGTGTTGCCGCCACGTTCCTGAACTGCCTGCTGGCGGTGGAGGCGGGTCGTGTCGAAGAGCGGAACGCCGCGTTCAACCAGAGTCTTCTGGACGAGGCGCAGAAGCGCCTGGATGCGGGCGCGGGTCCTCGCGTGGACGTACTCAATTTTAGCGTGCGCACACGCGAATCCGAGAACAGTCTGCTGGGGATTCGGCGGCAGCAACGAGCCGCGCGGCAGGCACTGGCGGCGCTGCTCGGACTGCCCACTGGCAAGCTCCCCGAAGGCACGCAACTGGTCATGCCCGAAATCCGGGAGGAGAGTCTGCCCCCAAAGGCGGATGCGGCGATTGAAATCGCGTTTTCACAGCGTCCCGATCTGGCCCGTTACGAGGCGGTCGTGGAGCAGCTCGCCTTGATGGTGAAAGCCAGCAGGGGCGCCTACTCGCCCAAGCTCACTGCCGTGGGCAAATACGATCTCGCCCGCATGGACAATGCGCGCTTCAACGCGTCGCAGGATGCCGATGCCCTCGTGGGGCTGGCATTGTCTTGGGACATCCTGGACTGGGGACTCCGCAAGTACAGCATCGCCGAGGCGAAGGCAAATCTCTTGGCCATGACGGCGGCGCGCAACAACCGGCGTGTTGACATTGCCGCGGAGGTCCGGCGCGTGCTGGACACGGCTCGGACAGCCGCAGAGCAGGAGGCGAAGCAGAACGAGATCACGGATATGAACAAGCAGATCCGCGAGATCGTTCGCAAAGAATATCTCTCGGGAATCTCCGCGCTGACTCGCCTCAACGAGGTGCAGACCGCATTGGTGACCGCGGAGGGACGCCTCGCCCAGATGCGGATTCTCCGCGTGCAGGCCATCGAGGGATTCCTCTCGACCATCGGCCAGAATCTTCCAGTGGACGAATAGAGGCGTCTATTTGTTTTGCGGAGTCCGCAACGCGTCGCGGAGACCGGAAGCGCGTTGGGTGCGGCGCAGCACCATGGCTTGGAAGACGGTCTCCTCGCACCAGAGATCGACTCGGTGTCGGGTGCGGGTGATGGCCGTGTAGAGCAGTTCCTTGGTGAGCATGGGCGTGTCGGTCCGGGGAACGAGAACGAGGATGCGGTCGAACTCGGAGCCCTGGGATTTGTGGATTGTCATGGCGAAGGTGGTTTCGTGCTCGGGCAGAAGCGCGGTACGCACGGCGCGGTACGTTCTTGAACCCTCCTCGTCCATATCCTCGAAATAGACGAGCATCACTGCCTCGCCGTGTTCATCCACCGTTTTCAGCACCACGCCCACATCTCCGTTGAAAAGCCTCTGCGTGTGGTCGTTGCGGGTGATCATGACGAGGCGGTGATCGTACCACTCGGTTCTCGGAGCGAGGGTGCGTTGCAGGCCTAGCTCCGACGGAGCGGTGGCCACGCCTTTGAGCGAGAGAACATCTTCGACAAGACCATTAAGCGTGCGGACTCCGCACGGACCATTGCGCACGGGAGAGAGAATGCGGAACGTCTGAAGCGCCGCGAAGGCGGCAGCCGGGTCGTCGGCATTGAGGTAGTCGCGATAGCCTTCGAGCACGATCTCGCGGAAGTCCCGGAGCGGACGTCCCGCCGCATCCACAAGGGATGCCGGGGAATCATGGTGTTCCATGCGCTCGCCCTCGCCGGAATGCGTCGAGACCTCGAGAAGCAGTTGCCAGGCGCCCTGCGCATCCTGCGGTGTCTCAGCGGCGTTGACGGCAGCGCTGAGTCGGTCGATGGGACCGCCTGGCGCGAATCGGCGGCTGTGGCTGAGGTGGATCACGCAGTCCCCAAGATGATCGGTGCTATCTCGATGCGGGGTCGCACCCCAGTGCGGGGTCGCACCCCAGTGCGGGGTCGCACCCCAGTGCAGGGAGGCGTCCTTCGGAGTCAGGCCCGTGTCCCTTGTGTATGCCTCGAGGAGGCTCGCGGAGAAGGAGTTCACCTCCACCGCCCGGCAGATGTCGCCGAGGATGCACCCCGGTTCCACAGACGCGAGCTGATCCATATCCCCCAGCAGGACGAGTCTCGTCTCGGGACGCAGAGCGTCGGCGAGTTTGGACATCATGGCGAGATCGACCATACTGGCCTCGTCCACGATGACGACATCGGCGTCGAGGGGGTTGTCGGCATTCTGCCGGAAGTCTGGGTCTCCTGGCATGGCGCCGAGCAGGCGGTGGAGCGTGGTGGCATCTTCGGGAATGGCCGCGAGAACCTCCGGCCCGAGCGCCAGTTCCCGCTTGGCGGCGCGGATGCTTTCGCGCATGCGTGCTGCGGCCTTTGCGGTTGGCGCCGCGAGACGAATGTCGGGGGTGTCCCCGGACTTGGTGCGGCGCGCCTCGATAAGCAGGGCGAGGATGCGTGCAAGCGTGTAGGTCTTGCCAGTTCCCGGCCCTCCGCTGATGATGGTCAGGGTGTTGCGCAGCGCTGCGTAGGCTGCGAGTCGCTGCCGATCTCCCCCCTGGTCGGAAGCCGAGGGAAAGAACTGCTCCAACCTCTCCCCGAGGTTGGGGAAATAGGTGCGCCGGGCTCCGTTGCACCCAGGTTCACCGGGGCCCGGCGAACCTACTTGGAACGCCTGTCCGGCTAAAGACGCAATGGTGTCGGAGGAGTCCGGATCGACTAGTGGAGTCGCCTTGGCGAGGAGAATGCGTGCAAGCTGGTGTTCATAGTGCCAGTAGCGATGCAGGTAGAGACGGTTCCCCTGGTCGAGGATCAGTGGCTTGCGGTCTCCCGGCGCTCCGACTGCGGGCGCGGCCTGCGGACTCCGCAATGCCGCCAGCCATGCTTCGAGCGATGGCGTGGGAGGAATGTCGCCATCGGTCAGCGCGTCGGTCTGCGGGGCGGCGAGGTCGAGGCAAATGTGTCGGTCGCCCAGAACGCGGCTGACGAGCGCCGCCGCCAGGAGCACGCTCTCGTCCACGTCGCCACCACACATGCGCTGGACGAGGGAGGCGAAGGCGACATCGATGTCGCGAAGCGAGGCGCTGGTCCGGAGGCGTTGGAGGAAGGCATGCATGATCAACTCCTCACATTTTGAATTTCGTTTTGAG
>JAGLDW010000201.1 GCA_023145395.1 Lentisphaeria bacterium
CGACTGTCGGGAATGCGCCGCTTGTCGGGAATGCGGTCATGGTGATGCGATTCCACGCGGCTTTGGTAGCGCATGGTGGCGCCGCCGCAGTTGCGCCACAGAATCGTGGTTGTGCCTGCTTCCTGCACATGGTCGAGAATGGCTGCCAGCCCCTCCCGGCGTTCGCCGTCGAAGAGGGTTTTGCCCTTGCGCTTGATACCTGCGAAGTCGAAGTGATCCACCCAGGCCGCCACCTCGAACTGATCCGGCTCGCCAGCCGCGGAGACCGCAACCTGGGCAAACGCGCAGAGCGCGGCCACGGCTGCGAGTCGGACGGAGTGATGTCTGGCAATCATCAAAAACTCTCCCTTTCAGCTGATTCGAACTCTAATCATTTCAACTCACATTTTGAATCTCTGTCGGTGCAGGCACCGACACAGGAAAGCGCAGGCGGGCCTGCGCACTCCAAAGATGCTACGCATCGGTGTCTACACTGAGCCGCAGGCTCTTTGGAGTGCTCAAGCCTGCTTGAGCTTTTGTCCTTGCCGAGGCCTGCCTCGGCCCTCAAAACGGAATTCAAAATGTGAGTTGAAACAATCTAAAATCAACAATCTGAAATCCGAAATGTAAGTCAACTTCCCCCTTCGAGTGTTGGCGCGGCAGCACCCATGAACTGCGTGGTGAGATCTTCGACAAGCGCTCGGGAGGGGCGGTCGAAGAAGACCCCTCGCCCGGGCGTGCCATCGACTCCGCGCAGGAAAACATAGAAAACGCCGCCGAAGTTGCAGTCGTAGTCGTAGGCGCCTGCCGGGAGTGCGCCACGCAGATAGTTGTGCGCCGCCACGGTGTAGACGAGATACTGCAGGAAATAGGCGTGTTCTGCCATTTCCTCGACGAGTCCGTCCTCATCGAAGCTGGCTGGGGTGCGGTCCCGGCTGTTGGATTTCCAGTCGAGGATGTAGTAGTTGCCGTTTGCGCGGAAGAGTAGATCCACAAAGCCGGTCATGAAGCCCTGCGGCAATTCGTTGTTCCAATGGGCGAGGCGATCGAGGAAGAGCCGTTTCGTGGGGTCGTCGCCCCAGTGCCGGCGCAGCAAGGCGACGATGCCTGTCGTGCGTTGCGGGATGTCGGCAAGGGGGAAATGGAACTCCATCTCGACGAGACGGTCCCGGTTGCGGACATCGCAGAGGCGGAGGGAGTCATCTGCCGCGAGGGGCGTCGTGAGCACAGCACAGACCATGTCCACGACGGCGGTGCGTTGTGCGTCGGCGGGCGCCGCGCCGCCTGTGCAGAGCGCGAACAGGTCGAGTTTTTCATTGATGATCTCGCGTGCGGAATCGCTGACTCCGCCATCTGCGAACTCCGCAAAGGTGAGGTCTTCGAAGATCGCGTGCCAGCAGTTTCCGGTTCTGGCGCCCGCCGGGAAGTTGAAGATCGTGGGCGTGTCATCGGCGCCGAGCGTGTCCGCCTGCGCTTCGTCCGCACGGTCTTCTGCATCGAAGTCGTAGCGTTCGTCAGGCAGTCGGCTGCCCGTGTCGTGTGGTGCCAGCGCGGAGAAACTGAGATGTCCGTGTGATTTGTCGACCAGCACCGGATGCGCGCCTTCGTGGTCCTCGGGTGTTGCGAGGTCCGCAGTGGTCGCTGCGTCCACAGGAGGGATGTAGAGCGTGGATTCGGGGCGAATCCCCCCTTCGCGGACACAAACTTCGATGACCGTGTCCGGGTCGTCCGGCGGCCACCGCGTGGCCAGCGAATCCGCATCCAAGCCAAAGAGGTGTGCAAGCGCGCTGTCCGTGGGTTCCTTGGCGAAGTCTCCCCAGACGACGTAGGCGCGGTTCACAGCCCGTGTCGCCGCGACGTAGAAGAGCCGGAGGTGTTCCTCAAGCGTTTCGCGGTCGGCCGCCGCGGCGACACCCGGATCCTTTACGCGCAGATCGATGATTTTGGCGGGCGTCTCCGTGCCTGCCGCGTCTTCGTGATATTCCCGGCAGGCTGGATTGGGCACGGGTGGCTGGGGCCTGGCCCGGTACATGGTGGGCACGAAGACGATGGGAAACTCGAGCCCCTTGCTCTTGAAGATGGTCATGATCTGCACGGCGTCGGCATCGCTCTCGAGCCGTGTCTCGTCCTCGTCGCGGTCTGTTCTGCTGACAGGGTCGAGCTGATCGACGAACCAGGTCACTGTCGCTTCGAGTCCGAGGTGTTTTTCCTTGGTGGCCTGGTGGATCAACTCCGCGAGTTGCAGAATGTTCGTGAGCCGTCGCTCGCCTCTGGGCAGGCCGATGAGATGCTCGCGCATGCCGGCGGCCCGTGCGAGCGAATGGAAGGCTTGCACGAAGGAGCCGTCCACCCAGAGATCCCGCGCAGCTCGGAAGCATGCGATCCACTGTTCGAGAGTGTGGGGGAGATCAGCGGCACTATCGGCGGGGCGGTGTGGAAGAGCCTCCGCCTCGAGCATGGCGCGGAGATCGACGGCGCGGAGCGGGAACAGCTCCGTGGCGAGCGCGGCGCGCACGTCCCTGTCACTGGTGGGTCGTGCGAGCGCCTGCAACAGGAAGCGCATGCCTGTGGCCTCGTCGGTGTCGAAAACCTTCTCCGTCCCCTGTCGCACAGCGGGGACATTTCGTCGCAGGAGTTGTTGCTGAATTGCGGCGCCTTCCTTGTGTGCACGCACCAGCACGGCGACGTCGGGGGGAGTGATGCAGCGTCCGCCGATGGTGGTCTGACCGTCCTGCAGCAGGCGGACGATCTCCTCGGCCACATCCGCGTAGATGCCGGTGCTGATCGGGTTGTCGAAACCGGGCGCCTTGCCCAGCCCCCCAGTGTAGAACCAGAGCTTGAGCGGTTTCGTATCCGGCTCGCCCGCGACCTCGAGTGTCTTGTCGGATGGTACGCCGTTGGAGCGCAAGTCGTCCGTGTAGCGGATGCTTTCGTTGAGGAAGGCCGGCTGTTCGCCATGGTCTCCGAACACGGCGTTGATGGCATTGACGAAGGCAGATTCGGAGCGGTAGTTGACGTCGAGCGTGAAGCTGCGTTCGTCGGGAATGGCGCGCGCGGCGGCGTAGTAGGTGAAAATATCTCCGTTGCGGAAGGCGTAGATGGCCTGTTTTGGATCCCCCACCAAAAACACGGGTAGCGACCCCTGAGTGAAAAGCTCGCGGAAAATTTCGTATTGCACCGGGTCGGTGTCCTGGAACT
>JAGLDW010000202.1 GCA_023145395.1 Lentisphaeria bacterium
TCGATCAGATCCAAGTCCGGCGCCGTGTAGTAGCCTGCGGCGTTCTTGGTATCCGGCCACGTGTAGGTAGGGATCTGGCACCAGCGCACCGAGCCGTCCACCGCACCGAGTCCAAAGCGTCCCTGCGCGTCGGCGCGCGTCGAGCCGCGTTCGATCTCCAGCACGCGTCCGTCCATCAGCACAACCGTCAACGCGGTGACGTGTGGCCGGGTGGCGCCATAGAGAAACGTGTGGGCGCCCGACGCGTTGCAGGCGACCGTGCCGCCGATGGCCGCGCCCATCTCCGTGGGGTCTGGCGGATAGAAAAGGCGCTGTTCCTTCAGCATCTCGAGTGCCGCAAGTGATGCCTCGTCCCAGGTTGCGGAGTCCGCAAAGGCTCCAGTGCGCACGCTGTCCTGCAGATCACTGAGAAGCACCCCGCATTGGCAGCGAACGCGGATGGTGCCGCCCACGCTGCGGAGTCCGCAAATAGCGGTCATGCGTTCGAGACTCACCACCATCCCCCCACTAGGCACAGCACCGGCCGCGATGCCTGTGCGCGCACCGCTGGCCGTCACCCGCAAGCCGTCCTGCCTGGCTCTGAGAATGGCCTGGACGACTTGTTCGGTCGTGGTCGGAAAGGCTAGGGCGCTGGCCGTTCCCTGGCGGCGGGATTCGTCGCAGAAATACTTCTCCTGTCCCTCCAGCGCGGATCCCTCGAGGATTCGCACAGGTTCCGATGAGTGGGTATTGGGCCTGAGAATATTCATGGTGTCGATAGTAGGCATCCGGTGTCTGCGTGTCAACGGTGTGCGGAAGTAGGGGAATATAGCCAGTGCATGGGCGGGGGGAAACCCAAGCGCCACCTCATTCCCAGTGAGTTCAGTGCGAACTCCGCAACTCCTTCCGTGGGAGACAACGCTTGCCACACGGGCTGCATCGTCACATGGTACTACATGAACGCACGCCGCAAACCATCTCGCACCAGTGCCGACCGAGAGGGGAGGATTCTGCGCAGGCGCAATGCCTTCCTCGCGC
The DNA here is from genome assembly GCA_023145395.1 of Lentisphaeria bacterium. Taxonomy (GTDB): domain Bacteria; phylum Verrucomicrobiota; class Lentisphaeria; order Oligosphaerales; family Lenti-02; genus JAGLDW01. The sequence continues at coordinate 1,018 of JAGLDW010000202.1, forward strand.
TCGTCCGACGCTTTCCCGGCATTTCGCGGCAGGAATGCGCGCGCTTGCTCGGAGTGAGCACCTTCAGCGTGTCCCGGCTAGCACGTCAGTTGATTGATGAAAACATCGTGCAAGAGTCGGATCCCGAACCGACACCTGGCGCGGGACAGGGTCGTCCGTCGCTCCCCCTGCGCCTCAACGGAGACCACGAGTTCTATGCGGGAGTGGACCTGGAGGCGCTGCACTGGCGCTTTGTGGTGATCGATTTCGCCGGGAACCCCGTGCATCGCGTGGAACACGCCTTCCACCGATGTGCGAACTCCGCAGCCTATGCCGAACTGCTTTCCCATCTTCTCTCGGAGGAGGTGAGGAAATGCGGGGCGCTCTGGACGCGCGTACGCGCTCTGGGTGTGGCGGCGCCTGGACGCCTCGATTCCACCAGCCGGACGATCACGGAATATGCCACTCTGCCAGGATTCCGGAACATTCCCATCCTCGACCTGCACCACAGTGCATCAGGCAAGCCGGTCACCGTGTTGAACAATGTGGCCTGTCTAGCCGTGCACGACCTCTGGCACCATGCCCCTCCCGACTCGAGCGAACGCATCGATCTGCACGCGGCTGTCCGCTCTGGCATCGGCTGTGTGCTGACCTACCGGGGGAGGATTCTCTCGGGTAGCCACAACCACGCAGGGCACCTCGGCAGTTTTCCCGTGCCTGGACCCGATGGTTTGACCGTGCCGCTTGAGACGCTGGCGGGCATTTCGGCGCTTCGGGCGCGCCTTCCCGATGCGCCGGATGGGTTGTGGCGCGGGGAGACCAAAGCCGTCCGCCAAGCAATGGAAAACTCCGATTTTGGTGTCGTTCTCAGTACAGCCATGCAGGCGCTGGCCCGCACGCTGGCCGGCACAGCCGCAATCCTGGATCCGGGTGAGATCGTGCTGCACTCCCCCTTGTTCCGCGAGGAGAACGAACTATGGAAGATGCTGGTTGAGCTCTACGAGTGCAGCCAGCAGTCCGATGCCGGACGCGAGACGACGCTATGCCGCTCCCAGACCGCGGAGTTCGGTCCCGCCATCGGCGCTGGCCTGCACGCGCTGGAGCAACACTATCCCACCCGCCAATCCACCGCCTGAACTGCGGAGTCCGCAGCTCACATTTCGAATTTCGTTTTGAGGGCCGAGGCA
>JAGLDW010000203.1 GCA_023145395.1 Lentisphaeria bacterium
CCGATGCATAGCATCTTTGGAGTGCGCAGGCCCGCCTGCGCTTTCCTGTGTCAGTGCCTGCACCGACACGCGAACAACAAAAACAGTCCGGACGGGGAATCGCACACTCGAATTCGCCTCAAAACGAGATTCAAAATGTGAGTAAAGTTATTCCCGCGCGGACCCTTGGAGTGGCACCGGATGGACATTGATGGCTTCTTGCTGGATATTGGTGGATCGACATGGCAGAAAGCACGAGAGCCCAGGAAAGGGAGACCAGACATGGCGCAGTCATCACCAGAATCCGAGGTTGGCATGGACGCCCAAGAGTCGACACGGGCACCGGGTGTCCCCCCGCAGATCGAGAGCAGAGTGAGCCAGATCCTCACCAAGGACGAGCAGATCATCTACATGGTCAGGCAACGCAAGCCATACCTCAATTTCGCTCCAGACTGTGTAGTGCTGACCAATCGTCGTGTGATCCTCTATCGGCCGAAGCTCTTCGGGCGCGTCTCCTTCGACGACTACATTTGGCGGGACCTCGGCGATGCCAAACTGAAAGAAGGCATCTGGGGAGCCACAATCAGCTTGAGGACGCTCGGTGGGGCAAGGCTTTCCCTGGACTGGCTACCCAAGGCTCCCGCCCGGCGAATCTACTCCATCGCGCAGGAGATGGAGGAGATGGTTCGTGAGGAAAGGCGCGTTCGCGAGATGGAGGAGCAGCGCGCCGCCGCGGGTGGCGTTGTAATCCAGGGGTCTGTCCCGACAACCGGCCCAGCGGGCGACCAGGCGCCGTCTCCGGTGGTGCCCGAAGATCCGACGGCGAAGCTCACACAGCTCAAGACAATGATGGATGCCGGCCTGATCACGCAGGACGAATACGAGACAAAGAAGACCGAAATCCTGTCACGACTGTGATCGACGAGCGCCAACCCGAACAAGGCCGCCACACCCCGGGAGGGAGGAGGCGGTGGAAGGCACCCCTGAGCAAGATGAGTACTCTTTCTTGATTGGAACCTGCGAATACGGAATGACATCGACAATTACAGCAGAAATCGCGCCGCTTCGCTGTGCGCTTCCCGGCCGGTAATGCCGGCGTTGTGCAGGATCTAGGCAAGCCATTAGTGCCTTGGAGCTAGATGAACCGATTCGACACACTACTAATTCCATTTTGTTTTCAAGAT
>JAGLDW010000204.1 GCA_023145395.1 Lentisphaeria bacterium
TCGCCCTTGGGGACGGGGACAATGGACGCAACAGCATTTCGCGCAGTGTTTCAGCGCGTTGTCCGCACGAGTGCCTTGGCGGCGCCGGGGAGGACTTCCACGGCCTCTGCGCGATTGTACTCGAAGGCCATGAAGCCGCCCGTCTTGTATTGCCGGGTCACATTGACTTGGCGCACGAATTCCACCGCGTCCAGTCGATGGGACGAGAGTCCGATGCCCGGGTAGAGTTTGGTGGGCGCGTTCTTGAGAAGCCGCGCCTGGCGCGCGACGGAAGTGGAAAATCCAGCGGCGGTGGAGGCGTAGTCCATGGGGCAGACGAAGTCGAGCAATCCCAACCGTGCCCAGTGCACCCAGTCTTGTCCGACACTGTCCCGTGCGGAGGCCCAGTTCCCGTAGACCGCCGCGGAAACCTGCACGCCGGGACGGGCCGTGCGGGCCGCGTTTCCCAGGAGCACGACAAGAGAGGTGATGCGCTGCCGCCGGAAATCGAGCCATTTGCTCCGCAGTTCGCCGGATTTCCCAAGATCCTGCGGCCAACGAGCCACGCGCTTCCCCAGAGTCCGCTCGAAGGCGGTGCGGCAGGTGGGGCAGTAGCAGGTGTTGGCGCCTCGGTAGCGGATGAAGTCCAGGTGAATCCCCTTCACTGGATACCGGGTGGCAATCTCCGTGACGATTGCCGCCTCCATCTTGCGATTTTTTGGATGACTGGGGCAGAGCCAGCCAATCGGTGTCCCGCTGCGAGTTCTCTGCAGTCGTCCCTCGCGCGCCAGACGGCTCTTCAGCGCCGGGCCGGGTCTATCGCCCAGATAGAGGCAACCCACCCACACATGCAGAGCAATCCCGCTGTTCTGACAGGCTTTGGCGCAGGCGGCGAGAAGATCGCCCCTACTGGCTGCTTCCGTGGTTCGCGCTAGATGGCGACTGGGATAGGATGCCTCCGCCGCATTGGCCATGTAGGGGAAGAGCGCATTGAATCCGCTGTCCTTGAATCGACGCACGGTCTGGTCCCAGGTCCAGCCGTCAATGCCATATCCACGATGACACCAAGCACCCCGAAACTCGTTCCCCCCTCCCGACAGTTTCAGGAAGTACGCCTCCTGTAGCTTTTCCGCACATTTGTCAGCGAAATCGATGGCATTCGTGTAGCTCCCGCTTTTCATCAAATTCCTCGTGGCGCGATGGAAGCGTTCCGCTTTTGCCAGCGCCCGGCGCACAGCCTCCGCCGCTTTTGGCTGCGCATCGGCACGCAAGTTCTTCAGAGCGGTGTCGATTGTCGGGAAGGACAGGCTGGTGGCCGCCTCCCGCAGTCTATGGTCGGCGGCGCCACGCCAAAGCTCGGGGACAAAGCGCCCGGTCATGGCCGCGATCATGCGTGCGCCATTTGCCCGGTCCTTGCCCATATAGATGTGGCTCATCCAGATGCCGCGTTTCGACTCGGTGATGGCGGGCAGCTTGGTTGTCTTGCCTCGAATGTCGTACCACCAGGCGATGTGACGGGCATCGTGGCCTGCTGGAACCACGGTGGAGATGTTCCGAGAGGGCTGCACGACATGGGACGGGGCGCCGTGCAGCGCATTCTCCGCAAAGACGATCCCTCCGAGACCGGGACCGAGCTTCGAACCCGCGAGATAGCGTCCTTGGCCAAATCCCAGCGCGGTGCCGAGACGGGGAGGGAGGGAGTAGAAGCCGACGATCTTTCCCCCACGGGCAACGTAGTCGCTCAGCGTGCGCACAAGCCCTGGCGGGGGAGACGGGCAGTACGGAAGAAGGATCAGGCGGAACCGGGAGATGCGCGTGCCGTCCAGATCGATGTCTTCGATGATCGCTGGGCGTTGTCCGAAATGCGCGAGGGCGCCCGTCACTCGCTGTGTGGCGCGATAGACCGAAGAGCGTTCCCCACCGGCTGCGTGGACGGCGGAACGGAGCACAGCCACGGACAGAGTCGGTTTGAGAACCCCGATATCCGCTATCTGCATGGCGGTGTCCACGCGACTTCCCCGCCAGGCTGCGATTCGAATGGTGTCCACTCGCCGCCACCCCTTCGAGATTCCCTCGGGGCGTGTTCCCGCCTTGCCGATGCGAATCACCTCCCATTGTCCCGGAGCGCTTGTGGAGAAGGTGGCCGCATGCCATACGCCACGACTACGCAGATAGACGTTGAACTGGCTGACTGGCCCAGGGCGGGAGCAGCGGAAACGGATGTAGACGCCATTGGCCTCGCGCAGGTCCCGGTCGAAGGGAATGTCCCAATAGCAGCGCTGGACGTCGGCCGTCGCGAACTTGGAGACGAGGTTGAGGCATTTCCGCCCTGCCGCGGTCCCAGCTACCGGAGGTGCGGCGCCCGCACTGGTCACGATGCGGCTCTTGACCCGGATAGGATCAAGCGGCGCCGCAGCAACGGGGTGCGCTAGGAACGCCGTGAAGACGAGCACATAGATCGCTGCGGGGAGGAACGATTTCATGGCTCGGAAACCTCTCCGTTCTGGATCGCCTCGAGTTCCGCCCAGCGGTCGTAGAGGCGCGCGACCTCTTGCTTGCCTGTCTCCAGCTGAGCGGTCAGTTCCGCAATCTCCTCTCCGTGTTCCTCGTAGAAACGTGGTTTCGAGAAAAGCGTTTCGATTGAGGACACCTCCTCCTCGGCAACAAGAATATCCTCCTCGATCCGCTCCAGTTCACGCTCTTCCTTCCACTTCAGCTTGCGCACCTGCGATGTATTATCGCGTGCTTGTCGAGCCATTGCGCTCTTGCTTTCAACGGGTTTCCGGGAGGCTTCCTCCTTCGCTCTGCGCGCGTGTAGCTTCGCGGCGTAGTAGCTGTAGTCTCCGGGTTGGTAGCGGACCACGCCATCCCCCTCGAAGCCGAGAATCGCCGTGCATACCCGATCCAGAAACTGTCGGTCATGGCTGACCACCAGAACACAGCCACCGAAGTTGGTCAGCGCCTCCTCGAGAATGCGCAGCGTGGCCAGATCCAAATCGTTGGTGGGCTCATCCAGAATCAGGAAGTTGCCGCCGCGTTTCAGGATCTTCGCCAGGGTTAGACGGTTGCGCTCCCCCCCGCTGAGCTGGTCCACACGCGTGTGGATCTCCTCGTCGGTGAAAAGAAACCGTTTGAGATAGGCCCAGAGAGTCAGTTTGACCGTTCCCAGCATGACGAAATCCTTGCCGCCGCCCACCTCCTCGAAGATCGTCTTCGACCCGTCCAGCAGAACGCGATGCTGATCCGCGTAGTTGAACACCGTGCGTTCGCCGATGCGCACCCGCCCCGCAGCGGGCTGGAGTTCGCCTTGGATCAGCCGCAGCAAGGTTGTCTTTCCCAGTCCGTTGCACCCCACCACCCCCACCCGTTCCCCCGGTTGGAAGGAGTGGCTGAAGTCTCGGATGAGGACCCGCCCGCCAAGTTCCATGGTGAGCGCCTCCACATCCACCACGCGCTTGCCTGTCGAGGAGGCGGGGGGGATGACCAGATCCACATCCTTTTCGCGCCGAATCGCCTCCGTGTTCACGGCCGCGTCGAAGCGCTGGATGCGCCCGCGCGCCTTGGTGCCGCGCGCCTTCGGACCGCGCTGAATCCAATCCATCTCCCGCCGGATGAAACTCAGGCGCCTGGCTTCGTTCGCCTCCAGATCTGCCTGCCGCGCGCCTTTTCCACGCAGGAAGGCACTGTAGTTCCCCTTGTAGGAGTGAAGCCCGCCGTTGTCCAGTTCGAGCATGCGTGTGGCGACCTGGTCCAGAAAGTGCCGGTCATGCGTGACGAAGAACACGGTTCCAGGATAACGCCCAAGAAAGGTCTCTAGCCATTCGATGGCTTCAGTGTCCAGGTGGTTTGTGGGCTCGTCCAGCACCAGCAGGTCAGGCTGGCCAATCAGCACTCGGCAGAGGGCGACGCGACGCTTCTCCCCGCCTGAGAGAGTGGCCACGATCCGTTCCGATGGTGGTGCGTCCACCGCAGAGCCCAGCATCTCGGCGCGGCCCTCCAGGCGCCAGCCGTCCAGTAGCGAAATCTGGGCCTCCAGCGCAAGTTGCTCCTGACTCCCCGAGGTGGCTGATTCGTAGTGTGCGACAAGCTCCAGGATGTCGGCGGCACCGTCTAGGATATTGTCCCGCACCGTCGCGTCGTCACGCAGGGCGATTTCCTGAGCGAGATAGCTGCAGCGCAATCCACGGCGCCTGCTGATTTCGCCGGTGTAGAAGGACTCGGCGCCGACGAGCACGCGCATGAGCGTGGATTTTCCCGTTCCGTTGCGACCGACAAGGGCGAGCCGTTCCCCTTCGCGGATGGCAAAGTCCTCATGATCGACAAGAACCTTGTCGGCCATGTGGATGTGTAGCTGGGACGCTGCCAGCACTACGGATGCGGAGTCTGGAGATGCCACGGTGTTCCTTACAGTCTCTTAGGGTCGGCGCGGAAATAACTTCACATTTTGCTGCTGTTCATTTTGGTTCCTGGCGAGGCGCGAGCGAGTGGGGACACCCTAAGATAGAACGGATGCCAGAGGACACAACACCAGTGCTGCAAGTATGCCCTGACCAGGAAGCGCGGAGCCGTACGGGAACT
>JAGLDW010000205.1 GCA_023145395.1 Lentisphaeria bacterium
GGAATAATAATTAAACGATCCCTAACTTTCAATCCGGAGAATGAACTCTATGCGAAACTACATCTGCAGCTGTCTTTCCTGTATGATCGCCCTACCTCTTCTGGCGGCTGATCTCCAACTTGGCGTTGAACTCGCAGCTCGCTGCGGGCAGGCCTCACTGTCCGCCGAAGTGGGCAAGACCACCCCCTCTCTGCGCATCACCTTGCCGGAGACAGTAGGCAACCAGCGCGAGGGCACGGCGATGATGGAGATCCGCGCCTCCCGCCGCATCGGCCATACCGCCAAGGGCCAGCGCCTGGGCAATCTCGTGAATGGTCCCGGTATCCGCGTGTTGCTGCAAGAGGCCGCCGATGGGCCGCGCTTTCTCATTCGCCATCCAGGCACCAGCAGCAGGCCGTCCATCGTCTGTCGCTTTGCCTGGCTCGCTCCCAACCAGTGGCATCATGTGGCCGTGGCCTGGAATGCGGCGACCGGCGATGTCGATATCTACGTGAATGGCTGGGCGCAGCAACGGACCCACCTGCGCCCTTGGAACCCCACTGGAAGAGGCGGCGTGCTCGATCTCGGCGGTATCTTGGGCGAAGGCGCGGACTCCGCAACCATCCAGGTGCGAAATCCCGAACTCCATGCCTGGCACATGAACGAGCCCCAACTCCGCGCCGCGTTGCGTGGCCGCGTCCTTCCCGACGGCGGCGAGGGAGTTCGGCGAAAGATGGAGAAGCCCCTCGATCTGTCCGGGCTCAAGCTGACCCCCATCTTCGAGCCGGACTTCACCAAACCTCTACCTCTGGTCCTCGAAAACGACCTCTTCAACAAGGACAAACGCATCCGCGAGCCCAACCCCGGCCAATGGGTGCTCGAGGGCCCGGCCAAGGCCTTCACCAGGGAAGGTGAACTCACCATCGACAATTTGGAGTCCGGCGCAGCGCACGTCGTGCTCTGGCTTCCGCGCGCCTTCCCCGAGAGCTTCCTGCTCGAGTACGACATCACCATCGAGCAGCCCGACGAAGGGCTGGCGATCCTATTCTGCGCCGCCCGCCCCGTCGGCGACCCGACCGGCAGCATCTTCAAGCCGGGCCTGGCACGTCGCAATGGCGTGTTTGGCGCCTACATCAAGGGCGATGTCAACTCCTACCACATCTCGTATCTCTCCGCGGGGAAACGCCAATCGGGCATCCCCGGCGCCCGCCGGACCGCCAATGTCCGCAAGAACAGCGGCTTCTGGCTGGTCGCCTGCGGCGACGACCAGATCCAGGGGCATGGCTACGGACGCGTCCCCCATCACGTCCGTCTTCTGAAGCTCGAAAACCGTCTCCAGGTCGAAGTCAACGGCAAGCTCTCCGTCCGCTTCACCGACGACGGGGAAACTTGGGGACCTGTCTGGGGCGACGGCTACATCGGGCTCCGCCAAATGAACCACACCCTCTCCGCCACCTACCGCAATCTTCGCGTCCACCAAGTCGAGAACAAGTGACGAAGGCAGCACGGCGCCAATCTCCTAGTGTCGTGTCACGCCTCAAACATTGCATTGGACGAGGATCCAGGAAGGCGGTCACTTTTGCCGACTGGCGCCATGTCGGACGCCCACCCCAGCTTACCAGTCCTTGTCGACTGTGGGCATGTTGCCCATCTGCTCGGCCTGTCGCTCGCGCTTTCGCTTCTTTTCCTGATTGATCAGGTCGCGAGCTTTCTTGGATAGACGGGCCTTCTTCTTCTTCCCCTCCTTTTTCTCGTCCTTTTCCCCCTTCTCCTGTGCGGCTTCCTGCTTCTTCTCCCCCTGCTGCTTGTCGTCCTGCTGCTTGTCGTCCTGCTGCTTCTCCCCCTGCTGCTTGTCTCCCTGTTGCTTGTCGTCGGGTTTCTTCTCCCCCTGCTTCTTCTCCTCCCCCTTCTTCTTGTCCTGCTGATCCTTCTTCTGCTTGTCTCCCTCCTTCTGCTCCTGCTTCTTCTTGTCGGCCAGTTCCTTCAGCGCGTCCTCCAAATGCTTTGCCGCCGCTTCCTGATCGGGCCGCGCCTCATCCAGTTTCTTCCGGTCCAGCTTCTCGTCAGCCTGTTTCTGGCGTCCGGCGGCCTCCTGCAGCTTCTGGCCGAGCTTTTCGAGGAGATCCTTCTGCTCCTGCTGCTGCGGAGATTGCTGCTGTTGCGCGGCTTGCTCCATGCGGTCGGCGAGTTGTTTGGTCTCCTCCGTGATCTTTTTCTGCTTCTGGCCCATTTTCTGCGCGTCGGCCGCCTGCTTTTGCGGATTTTTCCGCGGATTCCGCTGGGACATGCGCTGGTTTTCCTGGGCCGCTTGCCGCTGTCGCCTGGCAAGCTCCTGAATTTTCTTCCCGGCATCCTCCTGCTGTTTCTGCTGTTTCTGCTTCTGCTTCTGGCGCTTGCTGATCTCGTCGAGCAGACTCTTCATCTTGAGCCGGGCGATCTCGAGATTGGCGCCGACGTGGGGGAGTTCGGGGTCGAGCCGGGCCGCATGCTCGTAGGCGCCAATGCTCTTCTCCACCGCCTCCAACGCCTTTTTCGGGTCACTATCCGCCTGGCGAACTCCCTCCTTGAACCATGCATTGCCGATGTTGTAGCGGCAGCGCGCCTCGAAGACTGCCGGCACCGTGCCGGTCGCAGCCTCGCCAAACGCCTCGCGCGCTTTTTCGTACTCTTCGCGACGGTAGTGCACGGCGCCGCGGTTGAACTCGATGCGCGGGGAGTTCGGCTCCTCCACCGACCCCTTCTCGTAGAGTTCGAGCGCCTCTTCGTACTTCTCCCCGGCGAAGGCCTCGTTGCCCCGGCGAACCAACTCCCGTGCGGACTCCGCAAAGGCACATCCGCAAACGCTCAGCAGAATGACAAGACAAGAACGGAGACGCTTGTTCATGCCACAGCCCTCCCGCGCGCACGGTCGCTCAAAACAGTCTCCACGCAGAGCAAAGCAAAGGCTAGGATCAGGAAAATCTGGAACCGTTCCTCACGCCGCTTGATCGTCCGGCTCTCCAGGTCTTTCTTCTCGGCGCTGGCAACCAAGTCCAGGTAGACCGCACCCAAGTCGAGCGTTCCGGTCGCCACATTCAGGTACTTGCCGCCAGGCGTGGCATTGACCATCTTGCGCAACGTGTCCGCATCCAGCTTGCTGAACACCCGTTCGCCACGGTACTTCATGTAGGCGATTTGCCCATCCTTCCCCGTGACTGGGATGGGACGCCCCTCGTTCTCGTCGCCGATGCCAATGGCAATGAGACGAATTCCCTTTTCGCCGACCACCTTGGCGGCCTCCTCGGGAAGACTCTCGTGATCCTCGCCGTCGGTGATCAGAATGATGTCTCTGGCCTCGCGATCCTGGTCGTCGAACACTTCGTCCACCGCCTTGCGCAGGGCATCGCCAATCATGGTCCCTCCACGGCTAATGCTCTCGACGCCGAGTCCATCCAGCATCATGGCGAAGAAGCCGTAGTCCAGCGTGAGCGGACACTTCACCGCCGCTGTGCCCGCAAAGGCAATCAGCGCCACGCGGTCGCCCTCGAGAACATCGATGCAATCACGAATCGCGGTCTTTGAGCGGTGCAGGCGGCTGGCGCTGTTGGCACCGAGATCCTC
>JAGLDW010000206.1 GCA_023145395.1 Lentisphaeria bacterium
CGCGTCATGGCGGTCCTGGACCCCATCAAGGTCGTCATCGAGAACTATCCCGAAGGCGAGGTGGAGCAGCTCGAGGCAGTGAACAACCCAGAAGACCCCAGCGCCGGCAGTCGCCAGGTTCCCTTCAGCCGCGAAATCTACATCGAGCGGGAGGATTTCCGCGAGGATCCGCCTCGCAAGTACCATCGCCTGGCGCCCGGCCGGGAAGTCCGCCTGCGCTGGGGGTATTTTCTCAGCTGCAAACACGCGGTCAAGGATGCGTCTGGAAACATCGTTGAACTGCGCTGCACCTACGATCCCGACACAAAGGGAGGCAAGGCGCCGGACGGACGCAAGGTGAAGGGCACCATTCACTGGGTCTCCACCGCTCACGCCATCGACGCCGACGTGCGCCTGTACGACCGACTTTTCCACAAGGAGAACCCGGAGGAGGTCGAGGAGGGGCAGGAGTTCACAGCGAACCTCAATCCCGAGTCGCTCCAGGTTCTGCACAGCTGCAAGTTGGAGCCAAGCCTGGCGGAAGCCGCCGTCGGCACAACCTACCAATTCGAACGTCTTGGCTACTTCACGCCCGACTGCCGCGACTCGAAGCCCGGCGCGCTGGTTTTCAACCGCACGGTGCAACTGCGCGACTCGTGGGCGAAGATCGAGAAGAAACAGAACAAGACGGCTGGGAAGGGGAACGCGAATTCGGGGGGTGGAAAGCCCGAAGGCGTCGCTCTCATCGGGATCGACGACTTCACCAAGCTCCAGCTCAAGACAGCGAAGGTTCTCGAGGCCGAAGTCGCTCCCGACTCGGACCGGTTGCTGAAACTGCAGGTACAGATCGGGGACGAGAAACGGCAGATTGTCGCCGGCATCGCCAATCACTACGCGCCGGAGGATATGGTTGGCAAGACGGTCATCGTCGTCGCGAATCTCAAGCCCGCCGTGATCCGGGGCATTCAGTCCCAGGGCATGCTGCTGGCGGCGAAGAAAAAGAAGAAGCTGCGCTTGCTCACAGTCGATAGCGAGATCGCCACCGGCGCCACCGTCGGGTAGCGACGATGGCGGGGACGCGAACGGTCCAGGGAGGTTGGGACGCCTCGCAGCGGCAGGTCGATTTTCTGCCGCCACTGTCCTTGTGGCAGTGGAGCAACGATGGGAAGATGTGTGGAAAAGAAGCCTCCCCTTTTCATCCTCATCGTCGCTCCACCGGGGCAAGCCCGGCGGCGGCGTAAACTTCGCCCAATCATCGCTCCACCGGGGCAAGCCGGCGGCGGCGTAAACCTCTCCCAATCGTCGCTCCACCGGGGCAGCCGAGTCTTCGAGACCGCCGGAGGCAAGCCCGGCGGCGGCGCGTCCCTACTTGCTCTCCGCCTCGAGTTTCTTGAGGAAGGCTGGATTGGTGATGCTTGAAGGATCGCATTGGTAGGCCTTGCGCATCAAGTCAAGCTGTTTCTTGTACGACAACGACGAGTCCTCCGTCTTGCCCACGTAGCATTTGGCGATCATGCTGGCGAGGCGCTTCTTGTCCGCGCTCTTCGCGACCTTGTGCAGTCCGTCGTAGAGTTCCAACGCCTTGTCGTACTCGCCGGCGTTGTAGTGCTCCATGGCTTGATTTTCCTGCTGGATCACTGCGCGTTTCTGGATCTGGAGGTAGATGAAACCACCCGCACCCAAAAGAAACAGAACCATCACGATGTTCTTGGCAGCGCCACCACTCTTTTTCCCGCTCTGACTCATGATCTCCATTCCTTTCCACACGTCGGAAAAATCCGCAATTATTATGTGAGCCAGCCATTCCGGTCCCATTTTGGCAGGTCTAGAAGTTCTGGATCCGGGAAGGCCAGCGCATCGCAGCGGGCCATCAATTTCGCTGGAAGAGGTGCGAAGTCCGCAGCCTGCAACGCCTGGTCGAGATACTCCATGCGGTCGATGCCAAGCAGAACGGATGAGACTCCCCGCTTGCTCATTGCGTAGGCAGTGGCCAGATCGGACAGGGACATGCCCTCCCGCGCCTCCCTCTCCAGCAATCGACGTTGGTTCTGCACATCCGCCAAGGCGGAATGCAATGTGCGTCCACGGTCTGTCAGAATCCCCTTGAACAGCACGGAGCGGACCACGACCCCCACGCCCGCCGCCTCGGCCTTCTCCAAGAACTCCCCCTCGCGCTGGTCGAGAACATTCATGGCGAGCTGAATCACATCCCACCGGCCGTTGTCCACGACCCGTCCGGTGATGCCGCCGGGATAGGTGCTGGCACCCGCAAGGCGAATGAGGCCACGCTCCTTCAGGGAGGCAAAGGCGGACAGGACAGCATCGCTGCAAAGGACCTCGTCGGTCACTTGGTGGAGCATCAGAACATCCACGTAGTCCGTGCGCAACGCATGCAGACTGGCGACCAGACTCTCTTCGATGAGACGCTTCACTTCGGCTCCACTCGGCAGCGTGTCATCGTCATTCAGGAGCTTTGGGCACTTGGTGCAGAGCACCACCTGGTCGCGGATTTCCTCAAAGGCCAAGCCAAGAATTCGTTCGCTCTCGCCATAGGCGGGCGCCGTGTCGAAGAAGTTCACCCCACGGTCCACGGCAGTGCGCAACAACCGCACCGCCTCGTCGTCGGAGAGCATGTCCTCCCGGTGTTGCACCCCGATGCCATAGGGAATGCCCAACTCCACGCAGCCGAACGAAACGGCGCTCACCTCGATCCCGGAAGCGCCAAGTTTGCGCATTTTCATTCTGTTGCTTCCTTCTCCGTTCACTTTCCGTCGAAACTACGGTGTTCGCCGCACCGGAGGCGCCGATGGGCGAGGCGAGACCGGCACCCGGCGCGGCGTGGGTGCACCGACGCGCGGACGGGGTCTCCCTCTCCCCGTCGAACGCATGGCGCCACGAAGATGCAGCGCCACTTTCGCAAGGTGAGATTTCAGTTGCCCGTCCTCGCACGCGGCAGCAGCCGCCTCGACAGCTTTCAGACTCTCTGGAGTTTTGACTAGGAAGAATGCATCTGCGGCAGCCATTCGCAAACTTGGATCCGGATCCTTGAGAGATTGGGTCAACACCGTCTCCCAGCCGGAGATCCGCCGTTGAGCCAGTTGGGCGAGGGCCGTGCAACGAACCTTGACGTCATCGTCGAGACATAGGTCGAGCAGAATCTCCTCCATCACCGCCTGGCGGAAGACACTCGCAAGACGAACGGCGTATCTGCGCACATCCACGAACTCGCTCTCGAAGATCGTTCGCAAACCGGCTTCATCCAGTTCCCTGGCCCGGCGAATCAGGATCTGCAAAGCGACCTGCCGGATCGCGCTCTGCTCCTCCGCGACAAGTTCGAGGAGGAAGGGGATCCCCACTTTCTCGCGGCTCGAGCGCCCTAGCATGCCAATCGCCCGCAGGCGAATCGGCAGAGCTGCCTTCCGGGCAAGTTGGTGCAGAAGCGGCTGCGCCTCCTCGCCATAGAGCAGGAGAAACTGAACTTGTTCCGCACGCTCGTCGGCGGAGAGCGCGCGATCGGACAAGACATTCGCAAGCAGGGGAAGGACACCTGCGCTCCGCCGAAGACAAAGTTGCCGCACCGCTTCCATACGCACGTTCGAATCCGGATCGGCGACCATCTTTCTCAAGATGCCCTCCGCGTCCGGCCCGCAACTGCTCAGCAAACGCGCCACCTCGCGCCGCACAAGCGGATCCGGGTCCGCCACCAGCGTCCCAAGCGCCTCCAGGAGCGCCCCGGGACGGAGACCGACCAAGCGGCGACACGCCTGAAGAGCAAGAATGCGCACATCCCGATCTTTGTCGGAGAGACAGGCGATCACTCGAACCCCATCCAACGCCACACGGCCCGAACCGGCCAGGGACAAGATATTCTTGCGGATTGCGGAATCCTCCTCCGCCAGAGAGATGTTCAACAGCATCTGAATCTCGCGTCCCCCTGGAGTGAGGGTGGGGAGTGGGGCAGCCGTCTTCCCTGGACGAACGGGACGCAAGGGTCTGCGCTGAGGAGAGAGCATCCGGGAAAAACGCAGTACGTCGGGAAGCATGGACGATGCGATGCGTCGGATATGCACGTCCGAGTCGCGCAGCATGCGCACCACGGGCAAATGCGCTGGCGGGAGGATCACTTGCTGCTCGGAGATGGAGACAAGCGCCGACCGCCGAACCATCTCGTCGGCATCCTTCAGCGCCGCAATGACAGCTGCCTGCGCCTGAGGAACCGGATACTTGCCAATCACGAGAATCGCCCTGCGCCGAGCCTTGACATCGTCTGAGGAAAGATCGCGCAGGCAGCGCGCAATGGTCTCGCGCTCGCGTTCATGTCCTGGTGCAGGCTGGGCCTCGGGTACGCGCTGTCGGACTGGCGGCACGCCAATGCCCGGTGGCAGGAGCTGCGCAGGAACGCACACGCACACAAGAAGCGCCAGCGAGACCAGAGCTTTGCCAGTTGTGGTTGTCACTTGCATGCACGTCCATCGCTGATCTGGGCCAACCAAAACTCGTTTTCCCGCTCGCACACGGCACACGCGCGTGAACCACTATCCGCGGAAACTAGTGCTGCGTCCCATGGATACCTGTGCAAATGTTGCAGCTGTTTCTTTGCTGTGCCGCAGTTATTTATGGGACACAGCACTAGCTCTTGAAGAAGCGTTTCGCCTTCTTGAGGAATGAGCGCAGTTTTGGGTGAACCGATTCGTCGCAGAGCTCGTCGAATTCCTCCAGCTTCTGCTTCTGCGCGCGGTTGAGATGACTCGGGATCTCCACCTGTATGCGCACATGCTGGTCGCCACGTCCGTAGCCTTGGACATTCGGAACACCCTTGCCCTTGAGACGGAACACCGTGCCGCTCTGAGTGCCTGCGGGAATGCGTATTTCGGCGGCACCCGCGATAGTGGGAACTTTCACTTTGCCACCCAGCGCAGCCGTTGCGAACGGGACGGGGACCTCACAATAGAGATCGTCCTCCTCCCGCTTGAAGATTTCGTGCTCACGCACATGCAATACGACATAGAGATGTCCTCGCGAGCCACCTCGCAGACCATCCTCCCCCTCGTTGGCAACGCGCAGACGGGACCCAGTATCCACACCCGCTGGGATGTGGATCTCGATCTTTTTCCGCTTCTCCACTCGCCCTTCGCCCCGACACTTCCGGCAGGGCTTCTCCATAATCTGACCCGTGCCTCGGCAGTTCGGACAGGCCTGTCGCACACTGAAGAATCCCTGGTTCACACTGACCTGCCCCAAACCGCGGCAATGCGGGCAGGCACTGCGGGAAGTCCCCGGCTCGCAACCGCTCGCATCGCAGTGTTCGCACCCCTCAAGCCGCGGGATCTCCACCTCGCGGGTGACGCCGAACACCGCGTCCTCGAACTCGATCTGCAGATCATAGCGCAAATCCGAGCCTGGCTCCGGGCCGTTTGGATCCCGGCGGGAACGCCCCCCGCCGCCGAAGATTCCGTCGAATACACCACCGCCAAACACTTGGCTGAAGATGTCGAAGGGATCGCCACCACCACCACCGCCGCCGCGACGTCCACCGCGCTCGAAGGCCTCCGGACCAAACTGGTCGTACTGGCTCCGTTTGCCCACATCGCTAAGGACTTCGTAGGACTTCGAGACTTCTTTGAACTTGGCCTCGGCTTCCGGGTTGTCCGGATTGCGATCGGGGTGGTATTTCAGCGCCTGCTTGCGATAGGCCTTCTTGATCTCCTCCTGGGAGGCGGCCTTGTCGACACCAAGATTTTCATAATAGTCGTTGGGCATGTTCAGCTTTCCGCAGCATCGGATTTCGACGTTTCGCCAGAGTGTCCCTCGGTGTCGCTTCCACCCTCCGTCTCTGGGGCGGAGGGTCCGGAACTGACGATGACGGATGCGGGTCGTATGAGTCGGTCCCCCATGCGGAAGCCGACTTTCCACTGTCCGATCACCGTTCCCTCGGGAACGTCGTCGGAGGGTTCCTGCCCCACCGCTTCGTGCTCATCTGGGTTGAATGGACAGCCCACCGCGTTCTCGGTCTGAGAAACCCCAAGATTCTCCAGGGTTCTGCCAAACTCGTTGCTGATCATCAGCATGCCCTGCTTGAGCATTCCTCCGCCGTCGTCCACGTCGGCGTGCATCATGGCCATCTGGAAGTGGTCGTACACGGAGAGGAATTCCTGGGCGGTGATCATTTTCGTGTAGGCTCTCGCCTCGGCCAACTCCCGCTGCATCCGCTTGCGATAGTTGTCCAATTCAGCCTTGGACCGTAGAAAACGGTCGTTGGCCTCGCTGCAGAGCGCTTTGTAGTCGGGCGGCGTCTCCTCGATGTCTGCGGGGTCCGCCTCTTTGTCCGGAGTCGCGGGTTCCTGGGCGCCTCCCCCCACCTTGCCGTCTTCCTCGTGCGCCGTTTCAGGGGCAGTTTCGCGTTTCTTCTTTTTCTTCATGTTCTGAAAATGTATTCCCGTGTTCATTTTTCGCACCGGGCCGCCGCCGGCGCCCCCGGCAGACAGAGCACCTGACAACTGCGCCGCCAAACGTGCTTCCGGGGGGATCGGTACTGTAGCCCGAGGCATGGCCGTTTCCAGCCAGCAAAGGGCAGTCTACGGGAGTTCGTCCTCCAGCTCGTCACCGGGGGTGGCAGCCGTCTTGCCAGGTCCACCGCCAACGTCCTCCCGGATGGACTGAAGAGCGTTGATGTCCGCGATGACATGCAGCGCCTCGTCCAGCACGAAATCTCGCGCCTGCGATTCCTTTGCGCCTTTCTTGCCGCGCCTTCCGCCAACACCCGCCTCCCGCATTTTTCTCCCCCACTCCTCGTCTTCCCGGCGCAGTGTCTCCCGCTGCTTCCGCTCGAGAGGCACTTCCTTCATCTTGCGGCGTTCTCCGTAGCGACGTATGCTCTTCATCCACTGCTGCACTTCCTCGTCCTTCGCCAAACGCGACCCCATACGCTCTTTCAGCTCAGGAAGCAGGTGGGAGACGTCCCCCTCCTTCTTGTAGTTTGCCGGTTGAATCTCGTCCCACGGCAATGCGTTGGGAAGCTTGGCCTCGCCCAGGTCCATGTGGTCGGTGTAGGAGGGCAGGATCAGGTCGGGGACAACGCCTTTGAGCTGCGTGGAGCCCCCATTGATCCGATAGAACTTGGCGATGGTGTACTTCACCGCGCCCGGCTTGCGCTTTCCATCCCGGAACTCGCGACTTCTCCCAAGACGGTCCTCCAGATGGATCTCGCTCTGAACGGTGCCCTTGCCATGCGTGGACGCGTCCCCGATCACCACGGCCCGGCCATAGTCCTGCAGAGCGGCAGCCACAATTTCCGACGCCGAGGCACTGGATTTGTCCACAAGAACGACCAGCGGGCCTCCGTAGGCCACATCGGCCGAGGGATCATAGCGCTTTTTCACCCGGCCCCTCGCGTCACGCACTTGAACCACAGGACCTTCGGCAAAGAAGAGCCCGGCGATGCCAATGGCCTCGTCGAGAGCGCCACCGCCATTCCAGCGCAGATCGAGAACCACGCCGTCGAGCTGTCCCTCGGCCACTGCCTTTTCAATCAACTCGCGGATGTCGCGGGTGGAGCTTTTGTAGTCCTTGAATCCCATGCGGCGGCGCTTGAAATCGGCATAGAAGGATGGTAGCGAGATCACGAGCGCACGACCATTCCCAGCGCCCGTCGCAACCGTGTTCGCGCCCACGCCGGGATTTGCGGCGGCGATGGGCACGGACTTGATCTCGCTCTGCGCCGCCTGATCTTCCAGCTTCACCACACCCCGGGTAATGTCGATCACCGCCAACTGCCCGGTGGCCGACTGCTTCACGGTCAGGAACACGGTCGTGCCCTTCTTTCCGCGAATGTGCTTCACGACCTTGCGCAATGGCATGTCCGTAAGGTCGATCGGCTCCTCGCCCGCCTGTGCCACGGCCACAATCTGATCGCCCGGTTTCAGGCG
This sequence comes from Lentisphaeria bacterium, assembly GCA_023145395.1. Lineage (GTDB taxonomy): Bacteria > Verrucomicrobiota > Lentisphaeria > Oligosphaerales > Lenti-02 > JAGLDW01. Next base: position 7,905 of record JAGLDW010000206.1, read on the forward strand.
CCCATCCTTCTCCGCCGGACCGCCATGGATCAGACTGACAATCTCGGAGTAGGAGTCCTTGGTGCTGAGCCGGGCGCCGATGCCCGAGAACTGCAGGCTCATGCTCATGTCAAAGTCCGCTTCGGTGTCGGGCGCCATGTACACGGAGTGAGGGTCGTACAGCCTCGTCATCGAGCTGAGGAAGATCTCGGCCACTTCCAGAGGCTCCACCTGGGCACGGCGCACGAGATAGCGTTGATAGCCCTTGAGAATGCGGGGAATGATCTCCGCCTGGCCTGCGGCGCTCCAAGGATCCGTCAGCGCCACCTCTGGTTGGCTTGCCTTCTCCTTGGGATTCTTCACCTCGGGAACCTTGTCCGCCTCGGGAACCT
>JAGLDW010000207.1 GCA_023145395.1 Lentisphaeria bacterium
CTCCTCGAGAATGCGCGTCAGAAGGGCGTTCTTGAGCCGCCGTCTCCAGACATCCTCCAGCTCGGTCTTCGTCTTGCACCACGGCTGTTTCTTGCGATCGACCAGCACGGTTTCATCCTTGCTGAAGTCGAAGGGAGTCTGCCCGCGGCGGATGGAGTACAGCACCCACTCCCTCACCCGCTCCAAGTAGCGCTGGTACAGGTCGAACCCGAACGTGAGATCCCCCTTGCGCCGCACCCGGCTGGTCAGCACCGAGCGATAGGTCTTGAACTCGTCCAAATCTCTCTGTAGAAAAAACACGCGGCTGGGGTCGAGTTGCTCGAAGCAGTTGTCGTACCATTCTTCGGACAGTTTTGCGTCCACCCTTCGATGTGAGTAGTGATTCGCCGATATGAGCCCAAGCACGTACCTGGCGATAATCTTCTCCGCCTCCCCGGACCGGGGCACCGTGATATCGATTGCCGCCACGCTTTCGGCCGTCGGCGCCTGCAATTTCGGAGCATCACCCCGCGAAAACACTGGGAAAAAGGCTGCAATGGCCAAAGAGGCTCTTGCAAAACCCCACGCGAGCCGCGTTGAGAGTGCATGTTGAGCGGGCTTTGTCCTGGTGGCGCCAGTGCAGTGGCGGTCTGTGCTGGCTCCACCGGGGCAAAGAGCGTCAACATCCACCTCAACCCTATGGGCGACAGGCATTTTTGGCGTCTGTCCGCTCCAACGACGAAGGGGAAGACCTTCGGGTATGCCCCGCCGTCGTTGGAGCAAACAGACATCCAAAACGGCGTGCCGCGCGGCCACGTGGAGTTCTGCAAGAGCCTCCAAAACCAAGCCAGCCGCCCGACGCCAATCATACGCTCTGCATCTGTCAACCATCATCAAACCCACCATTTCGATTGTACCTGCCCGCGGCGACGAACCTCACGTCCTTGATCTCGCCGCGACTGAATGTGTTCACTCTCTCCAAGACCGCAGTTTTCTGCTGGCGTTCCAACATGTAGAGCCACGGCGCACTCTTCACCTCGACAAAAAGCACGCCATCGCGCATGACAGTGGGGTGACAATTCCTGGACGCATCGCGTCCGACGACATCCGCCCAGCAGTTCCCAAGCTTCTCGACAAGAATATTGGGCTGCGCTCCCACATCATCCAGCACGGCGTCCACCAATTCGGACACTTGCTTGAGAGGACCGCGCAGCAAGGCGAACTCTTCGGTTGCTCTTTCCTTGCCATACCAATCGCCGAGCGCCTCTTCCCGGCGACGCTCTCTCCCACTGGGTCTGCGCCCCCGGTGGCGGCGCTCGCAGTTGTCCCTGCGGGCCAGCCATTCCGCCTCGTCCGAGGGGGCGTCTGGACTGCTGTCATTGTTGTGCGCTGGCACCATGAATCATCAGATTTCCCTGTTCAGAACACATGCAAGGACCGGGAGGACGCCCTATGTTGTCCTTGTGCAAGTATGGCACGGAGCACAAAACGCTACCGGGACAATGGCCTCTCCCCCAGCATAGGAAAACTGTGGGAGTAGAGCTGACAATCTACCGGAGGGAAGGCACAATGTCGAACAACATGCTGACCGAGAATCTGCGGCGGGTGACGGAGCAAATCGGACGGGCTGCCGAAAACGCGGGCCGTCAGGCGGCCGATGTCAGGCTGGTGGCGGTGAGCAAAACCGTCTCCGAGGATGCAGTTCGGGAGGCGCTGGCGCTCGGACAAACTGCCTTTGGGGAGAATCGGGTCCAGGAGCTGGAACGCAAGGCGGAGCTTTTGCCCGCGACCGTGGAATGGCATATGATCGGGCATCTCCAAGCCAACAAGGCGCGCCCCGTTGTCACCCGGGCCGCATGGATCCACTCGATCGATTCCGTGAAGCTCATGCACCGGGTGGGACGCATCGCGGAGGAGGAGGGCGTCCGGCCACACGTGCTCGTCCAAGTCAACATCACTGGGGAGGAGAGCAAGGCCGGCGTCGCGCCCGACGAGGCAGAGGCGGTGGTGGCCGCCGCCCTCTCGCACCCATCCCTGACCTGCTCCGGACTGATGACGATGGCGCCTGCGGACCTCCCCACTCCGCAACTGCGCGAGGCGTTTGCGTGCCTGCGCAACCTCCGGGACCGGCTGGAAACGCTCTGCGGCACGCCCTTGCCCGAGCTGTCCATGGGCATGTCGGGAGATTTCGCGGAGGCCATCGCGGAGGGGGCGACTCTCGTGCGCGTCGGCACTGCCGTTTTTGGCGCGCGAAACTGAAGCGCAGTGGGATTTGGGGTCGGCCCTTGTACTAGCATTTAACCTCCTTCAATCTGGCCTCAATGGCCGACACTCTGGCGGTGAGGTCATTCGATTTTCTTATGCGTGCGGCCATCAGACTTCTAGCATGGCTCAGCGTCCC
>JAGLDW010000208.1 GCA_023145395.1 Lentisphaeria bacterium
CGCCGGTGTTCCTGCGGTCGGAAGTCCGGGACATCATCGGTGAGCACTGCCAGGCTGACGACACTCTCTCCGTAGGTGTCGAAGATGCGGTAGTTGTACACGTACATGCGTTCGGCGAACTCCTCCTCCGTCTCGCGCGTCTCGCCCTGGACCTCCACGTGGATGTAGAGCCACTGCTCCTCACCGTTACTCAGCACCACTTTGACGAGCCGGTCGGCGCGTCGGTGTCCCGATCCCTTCGACGTGGGCGAGATCTTCCGAAGCTCCGTGTCGAGGAACTCGACCGGCTGCGTGAAGTCAACGGCTGCATGCACGTCCGGGAAGTAGAACTCGAAGAACTCCTCCGTGAAGTCCTCGATGATGTCCTTCCACCCGCCGTCGGCGTCGGTCCTGGTTTTCCTGTCTGCTGTCATCCGTCCAACTCTCCTGATGCTTGCGTTCGTGAGACGTGATAGATGTTGGCATCGGTCTGGCCAGAGGCCGTGTAGGTCGTGGCGCGAGTGCCGGAGGCGTCTGTGGTGGACACAACGCGACCGAGGCGGCCGTGGACGCGGGTGATGTCGGGCCCGGCGGCGGAAAGGACGGCGGTCTCCGGCAATTCCCGTCTGGGTTCCGCATTCCATGGAAAAGAAAGCGCCCACCGCAACTAGACATCCTGCATGGCAATTATATAGTAGCCTTACTATGATTGCCATATGTCACACGCATTATTCGCTGCAGGCCGGGATTGGCTCTCCGGAGGCATGGGTGCGAGCGGCTGCTGAACGCGGCTACACCGCCCTCGCGATCGCGGATGTCAATGGGCTGTACGGCGCCGTGCACTTCCAGAAGGCTGCGGAAAAGGTGGGGCTGCAGCCGATCATCGGCACCACCCTGCAGATCGAGGGGCCAGAGTATTGCATTGTGCTGGTCACTTCGGAAACAGGCTATCGACAATGCTGCCGCCTGCTCACAAATCGTCACCTGCACACCCCCTTCGTTCTCGAATCCGCCTTGCAGGAAGCGGGCACAAGCGACCTGCTTTTTCTTTCCCGTTCGCCGTCCGTCCTGCATCGGCTCGCCCCGTTGGCACCCCCTGAAAACGTATTCGCTCTGATTCCCCGCAGCGTCGGTGGCGCAGGAGCGCGCATGTTGGATCTGTGGGATGCGCTTCCCGTCAGGGCCACGCCTCTCGCAGTTCCGGAGTCCTGGCTCATCAACCCCGGGGACTGCGTTGTTTTCGGCCATCTTTGCGAACTCCGCAAACGAGGCGGGGCAACAGATGAATACGCAATCGACCATCCCGGCGCCGTGCTCCCAAACGCCGGGGACTGGCAGGCACTTCACAGCTCCCCCTCCGAGCACTGGCGAACCATTGCGGAACGATGCACCTTCCGCTACCGATTCGGACAGCCTCTGCTTCCCAAGATCTCACTTCCTGACAACCAAAATGCCCAGGTGCGCCTGGGGGAGCTTTGCGAACAGAGAATCCCCGAGTGCTACCCATCCAGGGTGGTGCAGACGCAAGCGAAACGGCGTCTCGACAAGGAGCTTGGGGTCATCTGCGCCAATGGCTTTGCCGACTATTTTCTCTATGTGAACGAGATCACTGATTTCGCCCATGCGAAGCGTATTCCCGTCGGTGTGCGCGGTTCCGCCGCCGCCAGCATCGTCTCCTACCTGCTAGGCTTCACCCACACCTGCCCCATTGAGCACGATCTCTATTTCGAACGCTTCATGAACCCCGGCCGCCTCGATTGTCCCGACATCGATCTTGACATTGCCGACAACCGGCGGGACGAGGTCATCGCATTCTGCTACGAACACTGGGGGAAAGAACATGTCGCCATGATTGCAACGGTCCAGTTCTATCGAGCGCGAGGCGCTCTTCGCGCCGCCGCGCGCCTGTTGAAGATCCCTCGGAACCGCGTCAGCGAAATCATCGAAATAGAGGGTGCGGAAACTCGGCATCCCCGGCTCTTTGCCACTGCGGCCGCTCTCGTCGGACGCCCTCGTCACTTGGGAGTTCACTGTGGAGGATTGGTCATCACCCCGTGTCCCATCGTCGATGTGACCCCGCTGGCACGGTCGGCGAAGGGCCTGCTCATCACGCACTATGAGAAGGATCAGGCCGAAGCGATTGGCCTCGTCAAAATGGACCTGCTTGGCAATTCGGCTCTCTCCGTCATCGAAGAGGCGGAGACCTGGCTCGTCCAACGGGGGGAGATGCTTCGCGAACCGGAGCCGCTCCACGACTACAACGTCAACCGCCTCTTCGCGCGGGGCGACACTCTTGGTGTCTACCAATGCGAATCCCCCGGCATGCGGCAGCTTTGCCGGGCCATCGCCCCCACCAGCCGCAAGGAAACGGCGATGGCGATCTCGCTGATCCGGCCCGGACCCGCCGCTGCGGGGATGAAGGATCTGTTCATCCGCCGCCGTCGCAAGCTCGAGCCGGTCGACTATCTCCATCCGCGTATGAGGGATTTCCTCCAAGACACCTGTGGTGTCATGCTCTACCAGGAGGACGTGATGAAGATCGCAGTCCACCTGGCTGGCTACAGCATAGCCGATGCCGACGCCCTGCGGCGCATCGTGGGCAAATTGCGAAGAGCCGACACGGTCCAGGCCGCAAGGCACAATTTCGTCTTCCAAAAGGCGGCCGCCGCCGGCCTGTCCGAGGACATCGCGGTGAGGATATGGGATGCCGTGGCGCGTTTCGCCACCTATTCCTACTGCAAGGCGCATGCCAGCGTGTACGCGCGTCTCGCTTGGAGGACCGCCCGGCTGAAGGCCCATTTTCCGCAGGAGTTCTACGCGGCGATCCTCAACCGCCACAGCTCCATGTATCCGCCCCGGGTGTTTGTCTGGGACGCCCGGCGCCACCATATTCCCGTCCATCCCCCCAGCGTGACTGAATCAGGACGCCTATGGGAACCAAGGGCAGATGGTGTTCTGGCCGGGCTGGGACTCGTGCGCGGACTGAGCATGCGCACGCTGAACACGCTGCTTGGAGAACGGGCAAGAGAGCCCTTTCACGACTTGGCTGCCCTGCTGCGGCGGGTACCTTTCATCGGAGACGAAGCCAAGAGGCTGATTCTAGTCGATGCATGTCGATCCTGGGGGACGCGCGAAGCATTGCTGCGTCAACTGGAAGCCTGGGGACGGCGAGGGCGGCAACCGTCGCTGTTCCGCCCCCCCCCACGCTCCATCCCTTCTCTGCTGGATTGCGAGATGGCGTTGACCGGCATTCCTTTTTGTCTGCACCCGGCCGCCCGGATTGCACATGCGGGTATTTGTCTGGCAACGGATATGGGTGCGCAGGTCGGGCGCGTTGTGGAGATGGCAGGAATCCTGGACGCATGCAAATCGCATCGCACAGAACCCAAAAATGGCGCACGTCGGGAGATGAGTTTTCTTACGCTTGAAGACGTCTCGGGCATGTTCGACGTCGTTCTTTTCCCCGACATGCACGAAACGTACGCAACCTTCTTCAACGACATGGGACCATACCTGCTCCGGGGACGCGTTCTCCAGCAATGGGATTCCTGCAGCCTGCAACTTGAATGGGCGGATCGCATCGCAAACAAGAAAGAAGGTCTTTCAGCAAGTGCGTGACATCTGAGCGTGAGATCCCGCGTGAAGCCAGCGCAGCGGGTGGCAATCCGGGCACAATCAACATCACCTACCGCCTGACCGTTGAATTCCTCGTCTCTGAGGATAGCATTAGTTACTCACATTTTGGATTTCAGA
>JAGLDW010000209.1 GCA_023145395.1 Lentisphaeria bacterium
GGTCGATAGTCTATTGCAGCAACACTGTACGGCCGGACTGTTGAGCTCAAATCGACCAGGTAACCGCCAACACAGCAGTTTTCTCTACAAAACAATTGAGGGAACGAAGTCGGGATTCGACAACAACAACGACATTACACATAATGGCGTCGTAACACGTTGGCCCATAATATCTAAAATCTGAAATCCTAAATTCAAAATGTGAGTTAGTTATCACTCGAATCCTAGGAAGGAACGTCCCATGCATGCCAAAGCTCTCCTCTGCGATGCACAGCAACATTTCACGTTCGAGGAAGTTGTCCTACCCGATGTCGGCGCTGACCGTCTTCGGATTCGCGCGCTCAAAACCGGCGTCAGCATCGGCACCGAGTTCGCATTGATCCGGAACAAGATTTCCTGGGGACCGTATCCTCTCTGCGTCGGCTATCAGGGCATGGGTGTGGTCGAGGAGATCGGGGACGAAGTGGAGGATTTTGAGGTTGGCGACAAGGTGTACTACCGCGGCGGCACGGGACTGGAACGGACGGATGGCACAAAGATTTCGTGCGTGAGCGGCACACATTGCTCCCATGCCGTCATCCAACCCAAGGGCACACACGGTGTCGCCAAGCTGCCAGAGGGCGTGAATGAGGAGCAGGCGTCGCTCTTCGTCATGCCATCCGTCGCGCTTTTCGGCGTGAACATGGCGAATGTGGAGATGGGGAGTGTGGCCGTGGTGTTCGGCTGCGGCCAGATTGGCTTGGGCGCGGTCGCCTTCTGCGCGCGGCGCGGCGCGGTGACGGTGGCGGTGGACATCGAGAACCGGCGTCTCGACATTGCCAGGCAACTCGGCGCGGACTACACCTTCAACGGTGCCGAATGCGATGCACTCGGAGAGTTCAAGAAGCTCTTTCCCGCCGGTGCCGACACGGTCTTCGAGGCCAGTGGCATCCCCGCCTGCATCGACATGGCCATCCCCTTTGCCAAATCGCTCGGCAAGTTCGTCATGCAGGGCAACTACGGGGCGGATCCCATCTCCTTCCACTTCCTGCCCACGCACGGGAAGCGCCTCACATGGTTCTTTCCCTGCGACGACGGACACGCACCCTGCCGCCGCGCAGTCATGAAGAATCTACAGCTTGGCGCGCTCGACTGGGCGCCTGTCATCACACACCGTGTCAAAGCCACAGACTGCGCGGTCTTCTACGACCAGCTGAACCATGGTCTGGACAAGGAAGTTGTGGGCGCGGTCATCGATTGGGAGTAGCGCCATGGCGAACGTGCTGATCATCCGTGTCAAGCGCGCGCTGGATTTCGAAGCGCAGCTCCTGCCTGAGTTCCGCACTCCCACTGCCGTCTGGAGACGGCACAAGATGACGAAATGCTGAAAGCTACCCCTCTTTATCCCTCCGCTTCGTCTCTCATCCTAATCGATGAAGAGGTCGGATGAGGAGGAGGGATGAAGAGGAGGAGAACATTCGAACAGGAGCGACAGGATGCTAGAGACAGCTAGTCGCCACTCCAGATCAAAGCGATATGTGTTTCCGTCTCTCTCGGTTCACGA
>JAGLDW010000021.1 GCA_023145395.1 Lentisphaeria bacterium
CCGGAAACAGACAGCCCAACGTCGTGCTCGTGATCACCGACGACCAGGGATATCCCCCTCTCGGAGCGCATGGGCATCCCTTCATCCAAACACCGAATCTCGACGAGTTTCACGGTGAATCGGTTCACTTCGAGCAGTTTCACTCCGGAACCACCTGCGCGCCCACACGCGCCGGGTTGATGACCGGGCACTACTGCAACTCGACAGGCGTCTGGCACACCATCGGTGGACGTTCGCTACTTCGGCGGGACGAATGGACTCTCGCCGACGCGCTTCGGGGCGCCGGCTATAGCACGGGAATGTTCGGGAAATGGCATTTGGGCGACGATTTCCCCTATCGGCCCACGGACCGGGGATTCGAAACGGTTGTCTGCCATGGGGGCGGAGGCATCAGCCAGGGACCCGATTGGTGGGGCAACGACTATTTCGACGACACCTACATGGTCAACGGCGAACCCCATCCCTTCGAAGGCTACTGCACCGATGTCTTTTTCCGCGAGGCGCTCGCATTCATCGAGAGCCACCGCGACAGGCCCTTCTTCGCCTACATTTCCACCAACGCCCCTCACGGCCCCTACAACGTGCCACCCGAATACCAGGCGCTCTACGACGACCAAGCCGAGACCGAGAACTACGCCCGCTTTCTGGGCATGATCACCAACATTGACGAGAACTTTGGGAAGCTGCGTGCCAAACTCGCCGAATTGGACCTTGAGAGAGACACGATTCTCATGTTCATGAGCGACAACGGACAATGTGGTGGCGCGGCCAATCGGGAGCCCAACGCCTTCAACGCCGGCATGCGGGGTTTCAAGGGAAGCGAGTACGAGGGGGGCCATCGCATCCCCTTCCTCATGCGCTGGCCCGTGGGCGGACTCACCGCCGCCGCGGATGTGGACGAACTTTCGTCCTACGCCGATTTCATGCCCACGGTCCTCGACCTTTGCGGCGTTGCAGTGCCTGCGGAACGCCCATTCCATGGGCACAGTCTGGCACCCATTCTCCGCAATGCCACGGACGATGCGTTCTGGCACGAGAGAATCGTCGCCACCGACACGCAACGCGTGCCGCACCCGGTGAAGTGGCGGCATAGCTGCGTGATGAAGAACTCCTGGCGGCTCGTGAACCATGATGAGCTGTACGATCTGAGCACAGATCCCGCGCAGACCACGAATGTGGCAGACGCGCATCCGGATGTCGTCGCCGAACTTCGCGAGGGATATGAGCAGTGGTGGAAGCTCTGCGCGGAGCAGATGGACAGCGATATTCCCCTGTCTGTCGGTGCCGAGGAGCAAGAGGTCGCCACGCTCAGAACGCATGATCTGCGCAATGAGGATTGCGACGTTGTGTGGAATCAGGCGCAGATCCGCAAAGGGCAGGAATGCCTGGGCTACTGGGAGGTCTTCGCCGAGCGTGACGGGCTCTACGAGTTCGACCTGCGCCGTTGGCCGCGCGAGGCTGGACACGCTATTCGCGATGGCATCGAGGGGGATGATGTGGTCTTCCGTCGCGACGCCATCAGTGAGAATGCCTGGATGCACTATACCGGAGGCGAGGCGCTGCCCATCGACATGGCGGTGCTTGCGATCGAGGGTCTTCCCCAGCAGGATGTCGAAATCGAGGATGGGCAGGACGGTGCGATTTTCACGATCCGGTTGGAGCGGGGCCCACTGCATCTGCGTGCTTTCTTTGCCAATCGAGGTGGTGGCAGGACCCTATCTCCCTACTACGTCTACGCACGACGGCTCCAAGATGCGTGATGAATGGCGCGTCCTATGCTAGGAGATCGGGATTCGCCGCAAAATGCGCGAAGCTCATGAAAATGGGGCGGAGGGTGACAGCGACAGGGCAATGGAGCGCTGCCCCAAACCCCGCCGGGAAGTCCAGACTCCCCGGACCCCACATGACTGTTTTCGGACACGCGCTGGGCGAAGCGCCCGCCTCTCCGTGCCCGAAAACCACAGGCCTCGCTGGCGCGACAGAGTATGCGCCACTTCGAACAGACAGTGGCGGATCGGACGACGATTGCGCAGACGATTACGGGACACGATCCAAGAACCGCCCCTCATCGCAGCGGTTGGCCAGGGCGGGGATTGTGCCGCGCGCTTTTTCGATGTCGGCTCGGCAAAGGCACACGTCCAGGATGCAGGGGGTGCGTTCCGCTTCGCTCGTCACCTTCCCCCAGGGATCGACCACTAGAGAATGCCCGTGGTTGACGATGTCTGTCTCACGGTTCGTCCCGCACTGATTGACAGCGATGACATGGCATTGGTTCTCGATTGCCCGCGCCCGCAGCAAGGGCATCCAGTGTGCTTCTCCCGTTGCGGCAGTGAAGGCCGCCGTGCACAGAAATGCGTCCACGGGCGCAAGTGCACGGTACAACTCGGGGAAACGCAGGTCGTAGCAGATGCTCAGGCCGATTCGCCATCCTCGCAGCTCGAAGGCGACCGGATGGAATCCCGCTGCGTAGATCCGCGACTCGTCGATCCCGTCGGGGCTGTCGGGATTGAGCTGAAACAGGTGGATCTTGTCGTAGCGGGCCAGCAGCACCCCTTCCGAGTCGAAAGCCAGGGAGGAGTTGTACACTTCGCCACCCTCAAGCAGGGGGACGCCCCCGAAGACCGTAGGTGTGCCGACAGCCTCAACCAGCGCCCCGAGTTCCTCTCGCAGAGCATTGTGTTCGGACGCGGCTGCACGCACTGACGCGCCATTGCCCAGACACAGCACGTTCTCCGGAAACACCACAAGATCCGTTCCCCGTCCAATGCGCCCAAGTGCATCCCGAATGCCTGCTAGATTCTCGGTGCGGTCGGGACAGGACTCCGTCTGGACGAGTGCTACGCGAAAATATTCCTCAGCCATCGCTCTTTTCTCCTCGCAGACACTTTCTGATTGACAAGCAAATTATTCGACACAATCCGCACTACAGTGACTCACGCTCTTTTCCCGGTCAAATCATACCCACTCCCAAAAGGGGCAGACTAATGAGTGCAGATGCCTTTCGCTGGCCCGATGACTGTCGCGCCGCTGTCAGTGTGACCTTTGACGATGCTCGGCCCACCCAGCTTGATGCGGGCCTGCCCATTCTCGATGAGTTCGAGGTCAAGGGCACGTTCTACGTCGTGTCACAGCGCTGCCTTGGGCGGGTCGATGACTGGGTGCGCGCCGCCACCAACGGACATGAACTCGGAAACCACAGTCTGCGTCACTCTTGCAGCGGAAATTTTCTCTGGGAAGGCCGCAATGTGCTCGAGAACTACACGGTCGAGCAGATGGACGAGGAGCTGGCTGAGGCCAGTCGCCAGATCGAGGAACTCCTGGGTGTTCGGCCAAAGACCTTCGCCTATCCGTGTGGACAGACCTTTGTCGGCCGCGGGATCGACCGTCGCAGCTACGTGCCTGTCGTCGCCAGCCAGTTCCTCGCCGGCCGCGGATTCCGCGACGAATACCTCAACGCCCCCACATTCGTCGATCTCGCCAAGGTGGGTGGCACGGAAATGGACCGCATGACCTGGGAGCAGATCCTCGCCCATATCTCCAGGGCGAAAGAGCGCGGTCAGTGGGTTGTTCTTGTTGGGCACGATGTTCGCGATGAGGGACACCAGGGAACGCGCTGCGAGGTGCTCAAGCGCATCTGCAGCCACTGCACCGACCCCGCCAACCAAGTCTGGATCGACACGGTCGCCAACATCGCCCAGCACATCCAGGACAGCCGTGCTTGCGAATCCGGATGATTTTGAAGAGAGTGAACCCATGAAACGAACGCTTCTCCTTGCCATTGGGCTATGTCTTCTGGTTTCCAGTTGTGCAATACCGGCAAGAGACACTGTTTTCCAGACATCCATAATGAACGCCTCGGCGACGGGTGGGCACAATGGGGAAATGACATGCCACGAGTTGCGGAGGCATGGCAATTTCGGGATTGGCACATTCGATCACCTGGGTGGAGAAATGGTCCTCCTGAAAGGAAAGGTGTATCAGATAGAGGCAGATGGACGGATTCGTCGAATGAATCCATCCGACAAGGTGCCTCTTGCCACGGTTTGTCAGTTCAAGGCGGACAGAACCGTTGTCATTAGGAGGAGATCAGACTACGAAGAGGTGAAAATCCTGGTCAATGAGAACGCCCCCCACAAGAATCTCTTCTACGCGATCAAAATCACAGGGCAGTTCAAATCGATACATACGCGAAGTGGTCCTGCCCGGGAAGAAACGAACTCGCCATCCAGCAAAGCCGGAAGCAACCAGCCTGAGTTCCGAATGAACAGAGTGTCCGGAACGATTGTCGGCTTTCTGCTTCCCTCCGATGTCAAGGGTGCCAATGAGCCCGAATATCATCTTCACTTCCTCAGTAGCGATCGGACTCAGGGGGGCCACGTTCTGAGTTTTGAGATTACAGACGGGAAATGCGAAATCGATGCTCTCGACCGGGAATCTCCGGAAGGAGAATGACAGGTATTCACATGGATCGAAGCGTGACAGAGTCCGAAAGATCGATTCCTGTCGTTGGTGAATCGGATGTTCTTGTGGCAGGCGGCGGACCTGCGGGGATCGCTGCGGCATTGTCCGCCGCGCGAAACGGCGCTGAGCGCCTTGCAGTGCAAGACACCTGCGGAACTGGACTGGGCGGATATCGAAAAAGGTCTCGCAAGAAGCGCCGAGGCCACCTCGGCAAATCGCACGCCCAGAGGGCGCCAAGAGGAGAATTCACTGTGAGAACAAGGCTGCATTTTACTACCCTGCTCCTTTTCCTGAGTATCTGTGGAACTATGGCCGACGAGTCCCTGCCACTTGCTGGTGTCGAACTTCCCGGACGCGGGCTGTGCGCGCACCGCGGCGCGATGGACACTCATCCGGAGAACACCTTGTCCGCTTTCCGTGAAGCCATCCGATGCGGCGCGCACATGATCGAGTTCGACGTCTATCTGACAAAGGACAAGAAGCTTGTGGTCATTCATGACGCCACGGTCGATCGGACGACGAATGGGAAGGGGAGGGTCTCAAACCTAACTTTTGAGGAGATACGGCGGCTGGATGCGGGCGGCTGGAAGTCCCCAAAGTTCAAAGGCGAGAAGGTTCCGACGCTGGTGGAGGCTCTGTCCGTGATGCCGGAGAACATCTGGCTGAACGTTCATCTCAAGGGGGGGGAGGAGCTTGGCCGACAAACAGCGAATGTGATTCGTCGACGGGACCGTCTGCATCAGGCTTTTCTTGCCTGTGGAACTGCCGCCGCAAGAGGCGCGAGAGCTGTGGAGCCCGGAATCCTGATCTGCAACATGGCGCGCCAGGGAAACTCCCCCGCCTACGTGTCCGAGACACTTCGCATGGAGGCGGCTTTCATTCAGCTTTGCGGACGAGTCTCCCCCGCGTTCCGCGGATTCGCGGAGAAACTGAAAAAACAGGGTGTGCGTATCAACTATTTCGGCACTGATTCTCCCCAGACACTGCGCACCCTCTTCGACCTCGGTGTGGAGTTTCCGCTGGTCAACAAGGTCTCTTCCTCCATGAAAGTGGCTGTGGAACTGGGGATTCAGCCGCACCGGCCCGTGTTTCGGGACGAGAAATCCACGAAAACACGCAAGCAGTGATTCAGAGACTCTGACCCGACCGATTCTGCTTCCACGGTCCTTCCGGCAGTCGGATGGAGACTTGGAAAGGTGAATACTGTGAACCTTCGAAAACTGAGCATATCACGGAGAATGTCGATGAGCTTGCTCGTGGCATGTTCGGGCGCGCTCGCGGCACAGTCCATCCCCCTTCGAATCGTGCCCTTGGGAAGCCATCATGTGAACCTGAAGGAACTCGTTGGCGGAGAGTGGGAGGTCACCACCACAGGGGGCGATCCCTACGTCCTCACCGCCCCTCTGACACAGGCCTATGACCACACGAAAAACTGCGTTTTTGCTTTTGAGATGTTCTGCCCGACAGGTCTCGATTTCGTGCAGCTCTTTCATGGTCCCCCGCGTGAATCCCACAGCGAGTGGCTTCGTGGTGTCCCCAAATCCGAAGCATGGACTCCGCTGGCGATTCCCCTCGAGACCAACTGGGAGGCCGGGGTCAAGACGTTTCGCATCGACTTCGGCAGAGGGAGTGGCGTAAACCTGCGAATTCGCAACATCGTCTTGCGGGAACGCACGGCGGAGGAACTGCGTGACGACCAGGAGAAAGAGGCACGGGATCGGGCGGACAGGAAATTGGCGGAAGTGATACGGAACAGTCTCCAAACGGATTTCTCCGCTTCCATTCAAGGCGTGGAGATCGAGCTGGAAACCATCACAGTTCGTGGACGCACCTCAAAACCTCTCAGGTTGCGGGACATGCCCATGCATCTGAACGTGCTGCAGTTGGGCGAGACGTTTCCCGTTGCCACGGTGCCCGCAGGCGCCTTCTCGCGCAAGCTGCCCCGTTTTGTCCCCTGCACGGATGGCGGCCTGCGCGACCGCTCTCTCTCGCGTTGGATCCTCTGTCAGGAGACGGGGGGGGAGCCCGCACCTGCTTCCCCCTTTGCCTGGGCCACAGATACGGATGGAATGACGATAAACCGTCCTCCCGCACTCGTGCCCGCGTCAAAAAAAGGGCTGGGCGGGGTCGGTTGGTTCCCTGACCACATGAATGATCTGGTGGAACTGGGTTGCCACAGCATCACAGTCAACATCCACCTTCCCTCCATTCTCAAACTCGTGCCGGGCAAGCATACCGAGCCGCGCATCTTCAATGGCCGCACGTACCATGTCAACCTGCGTCAGGTCCGATATCAGGACCGCATCATCCGCTTTGCACACGAACACGGCATCGTCCCCTCGATCATCGTGCTCATCCCCCGGAAAATGGCTGACGAACGAGAACGACAGGCTTGGGTGCATCCGGACTCCTGCGCGCCCGGGATCTACACGATGGCCAACGTGACCAGTCCGCAGGGCGTGGAGATCTACGCCGCCGCACTTGACTTCCTCTCCGAACGGTACGCGCATCCCGACGCACGATTCGGGCGCGTCTCCAACTGGATCATCCACAACGAGGTGGACGCCGGCTGGATCTGGACCAACGCGGGCACGAAGCGGATGGAAAGCTATCTGGACCTGTATCATCGCTCGTTGCGGACTGCCTACTACACGATCCGTCGCTACGACCCGCATGGGCGTGTCTTCATTTCGCTGACGCATCACTGGACTGAAACCTCCCCAAAATTCCACAAGCCACGGGAGATGCTGACTCTGCTCGGTGCGCTGTGCCGACGGGAGGGGGATTTTGAATGGGGGGTCGCCTATCATCCCTACCCGCAGAATCTGCGCGACCCTAGATCCTGGCTCGACAAGAAGATTGATTTCACCTTCGACACACCGCTGATCACCTTCCGTAATCTTGAAGTACTCGACGCTTGGATGAAAAGGTCCGCCATGCTGTTCCGAGGCAAGCCGCGAGGCGTGCTTCTTTCCGAACAGGGCCCCAATTCCCCCGACCTTGGCGAGGAGAGTCAAGCGCTCCAAGCGGCTGGAATGGTCTATTTCTGGCACAAAGTCAAGGGGCTCGACACAGTCGAGGCCTTTCAGAACCATCGCTGGATCGATCACGCACACGAGGGGGGACTTCTTCTCGGCCTTCGCGCACACGAACCTGGAAGCATCACCACACCGGCGCAAAAAAAACGGATCTGGCATGTTTTCCAGGCACTTGGAACACCGGCTGAAGCCGAAGCGACTGAATTTGCGAAGACAATCATCGGAATTCGCTCCTTCGACGAGATCCCTCACAAAGGCATTATCCCGGAACTGTAGCTTGAGCCGTATCCGGAAAGCGAGGAAAGTAGGTGCAACGGGCCCCGTTGCACCCAGTGCCCACCGGAGCCCGGCGGACCTTATGTTGCGTGCAACCTTACGGACCTACCCAAGGCGGCCTCCTCGGTCCCGGAGGTCCCGAGCCACTGACGGGCGGCGCGAAAGTGGTGCGGGACGTCCCGGACCGCGAGTGCTCTGTTGGCCGCCACAGGACTTTCCGTCCCAGTTGTCCGCCTGTCGCGTCAAGCTATATTGAGGGTCGGAACGCGGAACTACAGACCTGCGCCGTCTGAAGCAGGACGGCCATCGCGTGGACGAAAATGGGCTTGATAGGGACTTGTTGACGAAAGCGAGCTGCATGGGCAACGACGTGGATCAAGGAAAAGTGAGTGGGCGGACATTCCTCGCTTGGCGGAAGTTCAGACGTCATACGCTGAGCATCTACGGGGGGCTCATCGTCCTGCTGCTCTATTTCTGCGCGCTTTTCGCCGATTTCATCGCTCCCTACGACTATGGCGAAAGTGCGCGGGAGAAGAGTTTTTTCTGGCCGACAAAAATCCACTGGCGCACCGCCGCCGGCACGTTTTGCCGGCCGTACGTGCTCAACGGCTACAAGCTCTACGACCGGGATTTCACACCGCATTACGTGGAGGGCACGGAGACCAATTCCGAGCTGATTGCGAAGCACCTCGACATTCCTCGTGCTGATGTGGACACGCGGGTCTACCCGATTCGCTTGTTTGTGCGTCGGCCCAGCGCGCCGCACAAGCTGTTCTGGTTGTTTCATACCAATCGAAGGCTGTTTGGGATTGACGGGGAGGGTGCCGAGGCGTCGGCGCGTGATCCCCACCGACCCATGGTGTTTCTGCTGGGTTCGGACCAGCTTGGTCGTTGCGTCTTGAGCCGCATTCTCTACGGAAGCCGCGTTTCTCTGTCCATTGGTATTGTGGCTGTGTGCATCTCTTTCAGCATCGGGATGCTCGTGGGTGGGATCTCCGGCTATTTCAAAGGCACGACCGATGTGGCGCTGCAGCGGCTTTGCGAGATGATGATGATGGTTCCCGGATTCTACCTCCTGCTTGCGCTGCGCAGTTCCTTTCCTCCCGATCTATCGTCCACCCAGGTGTACTTTGCCGTGGTGACCATCCTGGCCTTCATCGGCTGGGCGGGCATGGCCCGCGTGATCCGGGGCATGGTGCTGGGTGTGACTCGGAACGAGTATGTCATGGCGGCGCGTGCTCTTGGCGCTGGAAACCTGCGGATCATCGTCAGGCACGTGCTCCCTTCGACCATCAGCTACGCCATCGTGTCAGCCACCATGAGCATTCCCGCTTTCATGCTTGGGGAGACGGGACTGAGCTTCATCGGCCTGGGCATCCAGGATCCCGAGGCAAGCTGGGGAAACATGTTGAACGAGGCGCGTGACCTCATGACCATTCGCATGCACCCCTGGCTGCTCGCGCCTGGTCTGATGATCTTCATCACCGTCATCGCGTTTCAGTTTCTTGGGGACGGTCTCCGCGACGCCTTCGATCCGCGCACCATCGTCGCGGCGAAGGAGGACGCCTGATGGACCAGCCCGTCACCAACGCCAACACGGAAAACGACATTCTGCTGAGCGTGCGCGGTCTTCGTACGGAGTTCCATCTCGAGGAGGGAGTGGCCCGCGCGGTCCGTGGAGTCAGTTTTGACATCCCTCGTGGCACGACCGTCGGCCTGGTGGGCGAGTCTGGATGCGGCAAAAGCGTCACCGCCTACTCCATTCTCAGACTGATTCCACAGCCTCCCGGCCGGATCGTGGCCGGAGAAATTCTGTTTGACGGGCGGGATCTTCTGCAGTTGTCCAACAAGGAAATGGAGGCTGTCCGAGGAAATGGCATTAGCATGGTCTTCCAGGAGCCTATGAGCAGCCTGAATCCCGTTTTCACGGTGGGAAATCAGATCATGGAAGGGGTGCTCAGGCATCGAGATGTGGAGAAAGCCGAGAGTCGTGACATCGCTATCGATATGCTGCGCCGGGTTGGAATCCCAAGTCCGGAACAACGCGTTGACGAGTATCCCCACCAGCTGTCCGGGGGGATGCGGCAGCGTGTGGTCATCGCCATGGCGCTCGTCTGCAAACCTGATCTGGTGATTGCGGACGAGCCGACTACGGCGTTGGACGTGACGATCCAGGCCCAGATCCTCGATCTGCTGGCCGAGCTTCAGCATGACATGGGCATGTCTGTGCTCTTGATCACGCACGATCTCGGGGTTGTAGCGGAGGTGACCAAGCAGGTGGCGGTCATGTACGCGGGTAAGATCGTCGAAACCGCATCCACGGAGGAGCTTTTCGCAAATCCTCTCCATCCGTACACGAAGGGATTGTTCCGCAGCATTCCGAAACTGGGTGTTCGCCGACGTCGCCTGGATGTGATCGGCGGCACGGTCCCGAGCGCGATGGCCCAGCCACCGGGATGCGCATTTCACCCGCGCTGCCCCGTGGCCACAGAGGTGTGTCGCGAACATATACCCGAGCTGAAACCCGTGTGCGATGGCCATTGCGCCGCTTGCCATCTGCTGTAGGGTTCCGTCCCGCCACCACTGGGTTTATCCCAGTGGAGCGAGAGATTCTTGATGCTTCTGTTGAGGGAGGAGAAGAAATGCGTGCGACTAGTCAACTAGGATTAATCTTTCGCTCCACCGGCACAAGGCCGATGGGTGTGGAATCGACCACAACCAAAGAGTAAAGACAGGAGTTTCATTACGACCATGCTGTTTCACGAGCACATCCTGCAGATTCTTCTCTGGTACACTGTGCCGAATGTGCTGCTGAACATGATGTGCACGTTCTGGCTTTCGGGCATTCTGCGGGAGCGTGTTCGCCAAGGCGAGCGAATTGCCGTGAAAAGGTGGCTCGCGTACTCGTTTCTCGTTGGCTGCATCCTGCCATTCGTCACGGGCCCCATGGCGTCGTTTGCCTACCACGACGCCCTCCGCCGGAGACACCGTGCGCGCCTTTGGCTGTGCATCTGCACGGTCCTGAGCTTCCTTGGCTTCATCGCATACCGAGTGTATGACGATGCTCATTCGCGGGGAGACCGAGCATCGCTCTGGAGTGCGGTCGCCGTCCTCTACTACGGCGCTCTGGTTCTGCTGTTTCCCCTGCTCTGCGTGCTCTCGCCCACAGTCCGAGTGGCTGTCGCACCAAAATTTTTGCTTGCGACGATTCCGTGTTTTCTACTGGCGCTGGTTTTGTTCCGTGTTGTGCATGCATTGTGCCGTACGCGTTTGGACTATGCCCTATTGCGCGCTCGTCTCGAGGCGGCTGGACGGCTGCAACCGATGGGAGGTAGTCAACTAGTGGTTGAGGGGCTGAAAACGCATTTTCCCATCCGGCATGGTGTTTTCTCCACTGTTGGCGGCTACGTGAAGGCCGTGGACGGGATCGATCTCACCGTGCGTCCCGGCGAATGCGTGGGCTTGGTGGGCGAGTCAGGATGCGGCAAGACCACGGCGGGTCGGAGCATTCTGGGCCTCGTCCAACCCACGGCCGGACGCGTGCTGTACGAAGGCATTGACTTGGGAGAACTCAACGGCGCGGAGATGCGGGCTGTGCGATCGCAGGCACAGGTCATCTTCCAGGACCCGATCGGCTCTCTCAATCCTCGCATGACAGTCGGTGCCATTGTCTCGGAAGGCATGGCAATTCATGGTATGGGGACGCGTCGCGAGCGGCGGGAGAAAACCGCCAAGCTGCTGGAAAAGGTAGGCTTGGGGCATGACGCGCTGAACCGTTTTCCTCACGAGTTTAGCGGCGGACAGCGTCAACGGATCGGCATCGCACGCGCCTTGGCTGTCGGCGCCCGATTCATCGTCTGCGACGAGCCGGTGAGTGCTCTGGATGTTTCCATCCAGGCGGAGATCATCAACCTGCTCCAGGATCTCCAAAGCGAAGATTCCGAGCAGCCCCTGGCCTATCTCTTCATCGCTCACGACTTGGCCGTGGTGGAGCATATTTCCGATCGCGTGGCGGTCATGTACCTCGGAAAAATTGTCGAGTTCGCCACGCGGGACGAGCTGTATGGGCGTCCATTGCATCCCTATACCGAAGCTTTGCTGGCGGCTATCCCCGTCGCCGATCCGGGGCGGGAGCGAACGGCGATTCGTCTCTCCGGCGAGCTTCCCAGCCCCAGCAATCCCCCATCAGGCTGTCGCTTTCGCACGCGCTGTCCCAAAGCAGTGGACATCTGTGCACAGCAAGAGCCGTCGTTGCAGGATTGCGGCGATGGGCACTTTGTCGCCTGCCTGTTCGTGGGGGCGTCGGAAGGGGCGGACACGTCGGACATCACCGCAGTGTAAGGCGGTCGAGGAGTTCTCGGTCTATCTCGTCCGTCTCTTCGGTGGCCTTGGGTGCGGGGGGAGGCATTGTTTCGCGGGATTCGCTTTTGGGAAGCTCGCGGGTACGCTCGGCCTCCACAATTTGCGCTGCTCGTTGTGCGCGGCTCACGGGCCGTTCGCCCTCCAGGCTTCGGGGAGTTCGTTGTGCGCGGCTCACGGGCCGCTCGTCCTCCAGGCTTTGCGGAGTTCGCACGGGGGTCTGCTCGCGGGTACGCTCGCCCTCCAGGGGCTCTGGGGTCGGTTCCGCCTGCAGGTATTCTGCCACTCCCAAACCCACGCGCGCCCCCGATGTGTCCAAGTCCTTGGCCGTGGCCTGTTGTACAACATCCAGGAAAAAATCCTCCAGCGACCGTGTGGGCATGGAGACGCGGACATTGTCCTCCCCAACTTCACTGGCGAGGGCCGAACGGGCGGTTTCGAGCACTTCGGCCGAGACGCGTGGCACGCGGATCTGCACTTCATCGGTCTTGGCCAGCAGCGACTCGGTTGGCCCTTCACGCTGGATCTTACCGCCGTACATGATCAGCAGGGAGTCGCATACATCCTGCACGTCGGCCAGCAGGTGACTGGTAACAAGCACAGTTTTGCCACGCTGTGCCAGAGTGAGGATGAGTTGTTTCACCTCATGACAGCCAATCGGATCCAGCCCAGCGGTCGGTTCGTCCAGGAGAATCAGATCCGGGTCGTTGAGAAGCGCTTGGGCGATTCCCAGCCTTCTGCCCATGCCGTGCGAATACTCCCGCACTTGTCTCTTGCGCACGTGAGCCATGCCCACCATGTCCAGAAGTTGATCGATACGGCGATCGATCGTGCGCTCGGGCAGCCCGAGGACTCGGCCAAAGAGGCGCAGAATCTCCTCGCCGGTGAGCGTCCGGTAGAAAGCGGCTCTTTCCGGGACGTAGCCGAGAAGCTTTTTGGTGTCCACGTCCTTTGGGGAGCGCCCGAAGACGCTCAGTGTCCCTTGGGTCGGGTAGAGATGCCCCAGGATCATCTTGATCAGAGTGGACTTGCCCGCGCCGTTGGGGCCAAGCAGGCCGAATGTCTGGCCGCGGCGCACCCGGAAGCTGACATCCTGCACGGCCGTGACCTTGGGGCGTCCCCAGAAGTCCTTGAAGACCTTGGTGACGTTTTCACCGACAATCAAAAATTCGCTGTTTGTGTCACTGCTCATGGTGCGGATCCGAAGTCTCTTCTTCCTGGCGGACGAGTCGTGCGCTGTTGAAGGCGACGGCCACCGCGCCGGTGACCTGAAGCATGGCGGCGGGCACTGCGGTGAGCATTCCCATGGCACTGAGCGCGCCGCCACCGACGACGATTACGCTTCCGATCGCATAGTTCTGAATGATGATGCGCTTGGAGGCACGGGATAGATCCACAAGGAAGGGAATTCTTCCAAGGTTGTTGTTCATCAGGGCGATCGATGCGCTCTCCAGCGCCACGTCGCTTCCTGCGGCGCCGAGGGCAATGCCGATGTGGCTTGCCGCGAGCGCTGGACCATCGTTCACCCCGTCTCCCACGAAGACGACTCGCTCTCCCTGGTCCTTCAGCGCGTGCACGTAGTCCACCTTGTCGCTGGGCACGCACTCGGCTCGCCAGTCTGGAATAGCCAGTTGCTCGGCGACCTTCTCCCCCACGTCGCGGCGGTCTCCCGTGATCAATGCGGTATGCACAACGCCTCGTCTGCGCAGAGCTTCGATGCACTGGCGCGCTTCTGGTCTAGTTCCGTCCTCGAGACCGATCCAGCCGAGCGCGCGCCCATCGCTCATGACGAACACCAGACTCATACCGGCGCCCCGCTCCCCTTCGAAGGACGGAAAATCCTCCTTGCGGGCCTGGTTTTGCTCCAGCCAGGCCCAGTTGCCCACGACCACGTCGGCGTCTGCGAGCCGGGCCCGCACGCCTCGTCCCGGCTCCTGGTGCAGCGAACTGGGACGCAGCAGCGCCACATTGGCGGATCGCGCCAGCTTGCAGATCGCCATCGCCAGAGGATGGTTGCTTTCCTGTTCGATCCCTCCCGCGACGGCGAGGAGTTCGGCGGTGTCGACGCCTGTGGAGGGGGCGAGTCGGGCTACGCCAAGTTGTCCCGTCGTCAGGGTGCCGGTCTTGTCGAAGACCACGGCATCAATGTTCGCCATCCCTTCGAGATCCGCCACATTCTTGATGAGGACGCCCATACGGGCCGCAGCGGAGAGCGCCGCGACCATAACCGATGGCGTGGCGAGAAAGAGAGCCACGGGGCAGGCTGCCACAAACAACGCCACCAGCCGTTCCGCATCGTGCGTGAACAGCCAGAGCATCAACGCCACGCATAGCACGGCGGGGGTGTAGAACGCGACATAGCGGTCCATGAGACGTTCCATGGGCAGGCGGGTGCGTTCCGCCGCGAGAATCAGGCGTCTGACTTTGCCGAGAGTCGTGTCTTCGCCCGCGCGCGTCACCTTGGCTTCCAATGCGCCGGTGAGATTGGTCGTGCCGAAGAAAATCGTGTCTCCGGCGCTCTTGTCGGCAGGCACGGATTCTCCTGTGATGCTCGCCTCATTCAGGGATGTGGCGCCACTCACGATTTCGCCGTCCGCAGGGACATTTTCGCCCGGGCGGATCCGGATCAGGTCACCGGGCCGCAGTGCGTCGGGACTCACTTCCTCCTCAACGCCGTCCCGCACGCGTCGAGCTTTGCCCGGGGTCAGTCGGGTCAGCGCTTCCAGGGAGGCGCGGGCACCGCTTGCCGTCCGCGATTCGATGATCAGACTGAGCAGCATGATCAGGGCGATGACCCCGGCTGTCTTGAAGTCTCCCCGAGATGCGCCCGCCAGCACGGCCAGCACGGCCAGTTCGTTCATGCGGACTCTGCCCTGTCGTAGCTCGGAGATCACGATGCGCAGCATCGGAACGAGGAGGATGGCAACGCCGCCCAACGCGACAAGCTGGGCCACTGTGCTACCGTCGTCCAGAAGACGCTCGAGGACGAACGAGTTCAAGATGAAGACGCCACCCACAAGTGCCCAGGTTGCCCGCCTGGTCTCGGGCGGAGAATCGTTCTGTTCCTTTGTGAGGATGTCGGTCACTTCTCTGCATCCTCTCGCGTTTCAGTCTTCGTTTTTGGGAAACGTCCGATTTGCAGTCGCAATTCGCGCCCCTCCCGGCCATCGACGAGAAAGACTTCCTCCGCCCGCTCAAGCACTCTGCGGATGCTGTCGGCCCGCAACTCCCGGCGCATCGCGTCTCCGTTGATCTGGTACTGTTCCGCGAGCTTGGAGAACGTCTGCAGCCTCGCCTCCGCAGTCTGCACGCGGACGTTTTTCTCGACCCGTGCGATCGCCAGGATGCTGTCTCGTTTGCTTTCTGCGGCGTTGAGGATGGTCTGGCGGTAGGCTGTGGCTTCGCGAACGGCTCGGTCAGCTCGATTTCGCGCGACGATCTGGGCGTCGAAGGACTTCTTCACCTGCCTTGGCGCCCGAGGGCGTAGGACAAGCCGTGTGATCGAAACGCCTAGATCGAGAAAGGTCGCTGTCCTTTTCAAGCGTGCGGTTGCGCGGTCCGCAAGCTCCGCGGCGTTGAATAGAGACCGTTCCGCGCTCATCCCTCCCGCTGCCTGCACGACTGAGCTTCGTAGCACGCTTCGCAAAGCGCCTTCGGGATCCTGGTGCATTTCATGGAATCGAACCGGGTCCACAACGCGGTAGGAAAGTGTTGCCGAGCAGTGGACAATGTTCATGTCACCAGTCAGTGCGTAGCCATCGATTCCCGTGCGGAGTGTGGGAGAAACGGGCTGGTTCGGTTGCTTGGGCTCCGCATACAGGAATGCGGCGATTTCGATCGTTTTCTCGCGCATGGTCGAATAGGCTTTGAACTCGTCGATGGGGGGAGGGAGAACGAAGGCGAACTGTCCCGGTCCCAGTTCGCGCCGCAGACGCCCGAACCGGTACACTCGTCCCACTTCATGCTTCTTGACCACCACAAAACAACGGGTCAGGCTGACGGCGAGGAGCAGAATGACCAGGGCGATAGCTGCCTTCATGGCCAGGCCAAGCGCGCTCGACAGTGCCTTCATGCTGTTGGCCTGAGGCTCCCCCTTCCCATGCGGAGGAGCTGTCTGCGGAGTTGTGTTGTTCACTTCGCTCCCCCGGGCTGTTTTCTGCCGGACATCTTTTGCGGCGCGAGCAGATCGTACGGAGGCATGTCCCGATCGAGAATAACGGTGGTCTTGGTCTTGAGTGTCTTCTCCAGCGCCTCGAGCTTGCGCAGAAAGAGGGCGAAATCGGCCATTGCGGGGTCTTTCCGGAAGGTGGCGAATCGCTCGTATGCCTCGCTCTCGCCTCGCCCGCGGATGGCCATGGCCTCTGCCTCGGCCTGTTTGATCATCCCGCGGCTTTTTTCGTCTGCCTCGGTTCGAATGCCAGCTGCGTCCCGCTCTCCCTGCGCACGGATGCCTGCGGTGATGCTCTCGCGTTCGGCTTTCATGCGGTCGAAGACTGCCTGCGTCGTCGATTCAGGCAGTCCCAGATGCTGGAAGCCGATGACGTCCACCTCGATGCCATACTGTGCCGCCTCAGTCTGGATCCGCACCCGGATCACCTCCTCCACTCGAGCGACCCCCCCCTCGGAATCACCGGGGAGTTGCACGGAGAGAAGATCCTCGAGTTTGAGCGAACCCACGGTGTCGATCACCGCTTTGCCGACTAAGTTCGACAATCTTCGTCCTCCATCCTCGGTCCGGAAGGAAACCGTGTTGTAGAACCGCGCGGGATCACCGATGGACCAGGCTGCATAGAGCTGCACGACGATGCTGAGACCGTCTCCCGTAAGTGTCTCCAGGTAGTCGCTCTCAAAGAGCTGGCGCCGCTTGTCGAACCGGTAGACGCGCTGGAAGGGCCAAGGTGCCTTCATCTTCAAGCCCGGGTCGCTAACCACCGAGGGTGAGGGCCTGCCAAGAGTGGCGATCATCGCCGTCTCCGTGACGCGAACCTGATACAGACATGTGCAGAGAACGAAAACGAGGGCGAAGGCCAGCACGGCCGCAGTGACCGCTCCGTTCCGTCCCCTCGGAGAATTGGCGTTCATGTTCATGATGCTCCTGATTCTCACATTTTGGGTTTCAAATTGTTGATTTCAGAGTGCATTATTCTGGTTTGTTGTCGCTGATCGGGATGTCCAGCAATTCCGGACCAACACTGCTCTTCAAGTCCAAAATCATAGTCTGGGTCTTGAGATCTGTGGCGACGACGATCTTTCTCGCTCGGTGCAGCGCAGCCTCCAGGCGGTCTAGATAGCTGAATGATTTGTAGATGCGTGGCGTGTTCAGGAAGCATTGGTAGCGAGCCTCGAAAGCGTCCGCGAATCCCCTGGCGTAGCTGGTGCGGGCCATGGCTTCGGCGCGGGCGACGGCAATGATCTTCTTTGCCTTCGCCTCCATTTCCGGTAGCGTCTCGTTGGCGTATTTTTGGGCCTCCAGGCGTGCGGTAATGCGTTGTTGTCGTTCCATGCTCACCTGCTGGAAAGCGGCGACGACCGGTGCGGGTGGCTGCAGGCGCCCGAAACCAACGGACACGACGCGCACCCCCATGTTCACGCACTTTTTCTGGAGTTCACGGGTGATTTCGTCTTCGGCCAGGGCGCGGTCGGCTGTGAGCAGGGAGAGTGCATCGTGTTCCGCGAGATAGGCGAGCAGCTCCCGCCGTCCCAGCCGCCTTATGTGCTCGTCTGTATCCGCATATCGGTGGAAGAAGAGAAAGGGGTCGGAGATGCTGTAGTGGAGCCAGAGGCGCGCCGCGAGCAAGTTTGCCGGTGGAACTCCGATTCCCACGTGATCGTTCTTCCTAGGCGCTGCCGATG
The DNA here is from genome assembly GCA_023145395.1 of Lentisphaeria bacterium. Lineage (GTDB taxonomy): Bacteria > Verrucomicrobiota > Lentisphaeria > Oligosphaerales > Lenti-02 > JAGLDW01. Next base: position 17,988 of record JAGLDW010000021.1, read on the forward strand.
CGTCCGGTGTGAGATACAATCCTTTGCGTGCAGGGATGTTGCGCCACAGTCCCTGCGGGCCGGTGGAATCGGTCGTGTTGCCACCGGGTATGCCGACGGCAAGGACACGCAGGCGTTGAGGAGAGAATCGTTTCACTGACTGGACGGGCCAGGGCCAGGTGAAGTGGGCGCCGGGCTCGAGAAGCTGGCTGGCTGGCTTTCCGAAGGTGGAGACAATGGCCTGTTCCCCGGGATTGACGACCGTGAGACAGGAGGCGCCGACAAGAATGGCGAGGGTGAGCAGAACAAGGGGCGCCACGACTCGCCCGGCGACACGCAGAGTGCCGCCCTGCACCAAGTCCAGTCCGAATTGGTAGTTGATCAGATCGAGAACACCTGCCATGGCGCCGGGGTGGACGAGGGGCCTGCAGATGCCCGAAGCATACACGGCCACCCCTGTTCTCCGTCTTTTCTTCGAGCGGTAGAACCAGGCTATGGAGCGCAGTGCAAGCTCGAGAACCAGCAGACCGAGCAGTGCGGCCAGAACGCGTGTCCGGATCTGCGGGGATGCGTCGGCCATTCGGGTTTCCGTGCGTCCAGCCAGAATCTGTGCCAACCCCAGCAGGCCGGTCGCTCCCGTGTACACGGCCAGCAGGATCGCATTGGCAGCCGGTGCTTCGAGGAGGCGGTCCGAGGACTCTTCGGCGAGTCCCCCCACGTAGCGCGCCACGAGAAAAAAGACCAGTGTCAGCACTAGGCAGAGAGCCACTCCCGGCATCTGCGCGGGGGCGGGCATGAGTGTGCCACCCCAGCGCCAGAGCCAGAGGCATTCCGCAGCGATGGCTAGGGCAGCGCCGAACGTCGCGGCGGGAAGAGCCCAGGATTCCGCCTGGCGCAGGGCGCGCGCACGCTCACCCTCCAGCGTGGAATCCTCCTCGAACAATGCTTTCTCCGATGTGGGGCCCGCATCTTGTGCTTCTCGGTTTGCGGCGGATCTCAGGCGACAGTGGAGAAATGCGAGAAGAAGGAGTGCCGCATGCGTCAGCAGGGCGCCAGCAAGTGCGCGGAACGATGGCATGCCAAGCGCGTGGCCCGCCGCTAGAACCACGCACGCGCAGACAACGACCAGCGCGGAGAGCACGCCACATATTCGTTCGCCAGCATGCTGTTTGATCATGCCTGCACCTCCAGTTCCCGACGCCCGAAGGCGCGTGCGGCGGCCAGAAGAGCCAAAGTGGTGTACAAGCCGGCGTGGATGGCACTGTGCGCCAGAGTCGCCGTCGGCACTGTTTTTCCTTCAGCCAGTCGGTCGCTTATCCAAAAGAGTTGCCAGTTTGGCAGGAGCGCTCTGCCGGCCGCCAGCGCCCATCCTGATGGAAGCGCCACCGTCAGGAACGAGTCGGAGAGCAGACCGCCGAAGAAAAGGAGAACGCACGCGCCGAGGAGCATGCCCGTGTCGAACAGTACTGCGGCCAACACCGCCAAGCTAGAAAAGATAGCCAAGGCGAACACGATCATCAAGCTGGCCTGTGCAGTCTTCCAGTCTACGGTCCCCGCAGTGCGCAGTGACACGGACAGGAGGAACGTGAGGAGGAAGGTCGCGGCGAGCGTCACGTTGGCTGACCAGACAAAAGTGCCTCCGAACACGTACTGCTTGATACCCACCAGCGCGAGGGAGCCGATGACGGCGGCTCCGTAGAGCGCAAGGCCGATGGTGTCAAGGTGGTTTTCGTTGGATGTGATGGCCGTAAGCCAGAGGCAGGCGCCTGTGGCGGTGACCTGAATGAGGAGAACGCCTGCATAGAGCCCCCACCATTTTCCGACGATGTAGGCGAGGCTGCTGACGGGACGGCTCATCATGATAGCCGCCGCGCCTTCCCGGATGTCTTCCGTAATGGCCTGGGAGGCGCCGAAAGCACTGCCGAGACAGCCCGCAATCAAGCACAGTGCCAAGCTCTGGTCCCGGATCAGCCGCAAGTGCTCTCCAAAGGAGAAGAAGGGGAGGCAGGCAAGGAGGAGTCCGCAAGCTAGCAGCATGAGCTGAAGGATAAGCGAAAAAGGCGTTCCCAAGCTCACCAAGGCGGTGTTCCTGCCAATCGCCAGGCTTTGTTTGAAGCGGAAGGACATTGCTATTCTCTACTCTTTCACCTTTCGATGGTTGTCTTTGCTCCCCTGCCATCGGGGGCAGGACGGCCAAGGCACGGGGTAAACGTACAGCCCCAAAAGCCTACAGCCTATCGGTTTCGTCCTTTGGTCCCTCGATTTGGCACAGGGTGATCACCATGCCCGCCAAGTCCGCCTCTTCGTTTTTCGAGCATCGATGGATGCGGTGTTGGATTCGACCTGCTTGGAGCGTGTTCTCCCCAGAGCGGATGGCCGTGCCAAGGGCTTCTGTGATCTGCGCCCCCTGGGCACCGGTCAGGAGAGCTCGCGCGGTGTGGTTGGCGAGCAACACGCCACCGCCCTGGTCCACCATCAAGGCTGGCGCTTTGAAGGTTTCGATCAATGCCACCGCCTGCCGATGAACCACGCCAGAGGACCTTTGGCTTTCGTCTCGCATTTGCGCGAAGCTTTCCGCAAGCCGATTGCAGGATCGCGCGAGCAAATCGATTCTCGGGCTTGTCTGTATGGAGAGGCGGTCCATCCCCTGCATACGTGGAATCTGATCCATGTACGCCTGGAGGCGTTCCAGAGGGTGGTAGATATGAGACATGATGCGGTAGTAGAAGAGGAGCGAACAGAAGATGCCGATGGAAGACAGTACAATTGCGAGAACGACATACCGCCTGGTCACGACCAGTAGGGCGAGCATGCGTTGGTGCAGCTCGCGACTTGGAGCCGCAGCGATGCCTTCCGCAATGATCTCGCCGAAATGGTGGAAGCCAGTCACGGAAACCAAGCCAGTTCCCACCAATGTGACTACCATTAGAACCATCACGAACTCGGGGGTGAGACGTTGACGCATTCTCCCAGCTCTCCCATGCAATGTGTTTTGCCACTTCGTCCCCACTGGCACAAGGCCTGTGAGGGCACAAGATCGCCGAACTCCATCTTCTGCAAGCGTTATCGCATTGGCTTGATCACACTTGGATCATAGTCGTCGGGCGCTTCGAAGCCGAGGAGATTCATGCAGGTGGCGGCCAGGCTGCTGACGCCCAGTCCTTCGGGGAGATCGAGGCTGTAGTCCTGCGCGTACTGCGGGTCGTAGACGATGCAGGGCACCGGGTTGAGAGAGTGGGCGGTCTTCACCTTGGGACGCCCATTCTCTGTCTTCACTGCGCCCGTCTTCTTGTCGTGTTCGACCATGTCGTCGGCATTGCCGTGATCCGCGCTAACCACCATCACGCCTCCGAGCTTTTCAATGGCTGTCTTCAGTCTGGCGAGGCAAAGATCGACGGTCTCCACGGCGATCTGCGTCGCTTGATAGACTCCCGTGTGTCCGACCATGTCGCCATTGGGGAAGTTCAGGCGGATGAAGTCGTACTTCTCCGAAGCGAGCGCCTCGAGCACGGCGTCGGTGACTTCCGCGGCTTTCATCCAGGGGCGTTGCTCGAAGGGAATGACATCCGAGGGGATCTCCACATAGTTCTCGAGCTTGTCGCAGATTTTTCCGGAGCGGTTCCCGTTGAAGAAGTAGGTGACATGCCCGAACTTCTGCGTCTCGCTGATCGCCATGGAGCGTATGCCTTCCTGGCAGAGGAACTCCGATAGGGTGCGGTCGATGGCGGGGGGAGACACGAGATATTTTGCGGGAATGTGCAGGTCGCCATCGTACTCCATCATCCCGGCATAGAGGACCTTGGGCTTGCGACCCCGATCGAAGTACTCGAAGGCTTCGTCTTCGAAGGCCTTCGAAATCTCGATGGAGCGATCTCCGCGGAAGTTGAAATAGACAAGCGAATCGCCGTCCTCGACGGTGCCGATAGGACAGCCATCCTCCGCGATGACAAAGGGGTCGAGATCCTGATCAATCGCCCCCGTCTCGCTGCGCAGCGTCTCGACCGCCTCGTGTGCGCAGGCGAACTGGCGTCCTTTTCCCTGGACATGGGTCTCCCAGCCCAGGCGCACCATGTCCCAGTTTGCCCCATAGCGGTCCATGGTGATGCGCATGCGTCCGCCTCCGGAGGCGATGCGGGCGTCGAAGATCCCCTCCTCGCTGCATTCTGCCAGGAAAGTCTCGAAGGGGTCGATGTACTCCAGGGCGCTGGTTTCACCCACGTCCCTGCCGTCGAGGAGCGTATGCACGCGGATTTTCGTCACCCCGTCGGCCTTGGCTTGGATGATCATGGCTTTCAGGTGGTCCATATGGCTGTGCACATTGCCGTCGGAGAACAGCCCGAGGAAGTGGAGGGTGGAGTGGTTCGCAGTGCAGTTCTGGCATAGCTCCTGCCAAGTTGGCTGGGCAAACATGGCGCCGGACGCGATGGAGGCACCCACGAGTTTGGCACCCTGTGCGAACACGCGTCCCGAGCCAATGGCGTTGTGTCCGACTTCGCTGTTGCCCATGTCCTCGTCGCTGGGCAGGCCGACAGCGAGACCGTGGGCTGCGAGAGGCGTGTTTGGGGAGTTGGCGGAAAGCCAGTCCAGGGTTGGGGTCAGCGCGCTTCGGACCGCGTCTCCCGCCTCGTGTTTTCCATACCCGACACCATCCATGATCACGAGAAGGAGGGGCCCAGGTCTTCCCTTGTACCAGTTCGCTTTCTTCAACCGCTCGGGCATCGTGCAGACTCCTTAGGAAAACTTCTGAAAAAAAGGAAGTCCGACGAGTTGAACGCGCCGGACAAATCAAACATGCCGTCGTGTTTCAGGCGGCTTTTTGACTACTGAGTTCTCTTCTCACCACAAAGCCACGAAGAGAAGAGAATCTCTTTATGTGATTTTAGCCTTTTGGCCGCCTATTTCAGGTGCCATCAGAACGGAGGCATCATCTTCCGGTAGCAATTCAACTACTTTTGGGTGTCGCTAGTTTGCTGTTGCGAGCGGAGGACGCTGGCCCTTCATAAGCATCTCGGCATCCTTTTTAGAGAGTGGTGCCTTCTCCAGTTCCTGGGGTGTGAACCAGTTTCGCCTCGGTCGTTTACCAGTGAGATTGATAATCCGTCTCTCAACTTTGAGCACCTCTGTGAAACCCTTTTTCATCGCCTCGACATCAAGCTTCTTGTAGGCCTTGACGATGTAGATATTCTGCTTGGAATAGTAGCGGTAGCAGACGGCCAGTTTCTCATATTTCTTGGCTTTCTCCTCCTTGCGGCGCGCGCTGGCTTTGTCGGCAACCGCGTCGAGCTTGTCCGCCATATCCAGATTCTCCTGGGCCTGTTTTGCGTTTCCTTTGGCGATGGCGGCATAGCTGGCCTTCACCAGGTCGGTGACGCTCATGTTCGTCTTTGCCGCTCGCTGGACCATCCGGACGAGGCGGATCTTCTCCTTGGCCATCGCCTGCAGGCGTTTCTGGGCGGGTGTTGCCTCCTTTGCGGCTCTTGCGGCAAAAGAACACAGTACAATTAGAAGGAGAGCAACAAGGATGTGGCGTTGGCGATGCATGACTCTACTCCAAGTATTCGATCGTGAGAATGCGGAATTCGTTTGTGAAGGCGTTGCGGTAGACCGTCGCCATGACTTTCTGCTCAGCCATGACTTCGGCATATTTCTCGCTGCCCCCTGTCTTGTCGTAGCGGACCCAGTTCCGGTTCATCATGAACTCCGCCTCACTGGAGGCACCCGTGTGGGTCGTCACTTGTGCATGCACATTGTCACCCATGTCCTTGAGTGACTGTGAGGTGACGATGAAGGTGAAAATATTTTGGCGAACGGACAGGAGCTGAACGATTTTTCCCACCAGTTCCTCTTGCTGACGATCCGTAGGGAGAGTGGCGGCATACACGCCGATGGGGTCGGCGATTCCAGCCCGGCTGGTGAAACGGTTCCCCGCTGTGAGCCACAGCTGCGCAACGCCTGCCATCGTTCCGGCATCGGCAAAATTGATCTTTTGGGCGGCAGGAGGCGTGTCATCCGTGGGGGCAGCATAGCTCGCTCCGAGCACGACACCCTCGAAGATGGCTGTCCAGACCTTCGTGTTCAGAGTGTTCGGATTTACGCGGCCTCTTGTGACGGTGTAGGAACCCAGTTTCATCTGATTGAGTAGCTCCGCATCGCCGGCGGCATAGCCACTGTTGGTCGCGGACCACTTGGTGAAGTTGAGTGTCTCCCAGGCGATGCCACGATGAATGGCTCCCAGCTCCCAGAGAGTGAGGGGAGGGAGGTTGGGTATGTAGGCGGTGGAGATACCCAAGGCAGGATCCGTCACGGTCTCCTTGTCTGATCCGGCACTCGGATCCACATCCGGATTATTGGTGTTGACTGCACCCATAGTGATGTTGCCGCTGATACTCTTGTCAAATGTACTCTTTGTCCAGTCACCATCAATCGTATTAACACGCGGATCACCGACTGTACTCGCTGCATAGTACAAGGTTCCGGT
>JAGLDW010000210.1 GCA_023145395.1 Lentisphaeria bacterium
GTTGACTCCAAAAAGAACACAAATTGCACCGCAAGAACACCGATAACCGATAACCGATCACCTATCACTGGCCGCGAAACCCTTTTCACGGCGGCTCCTCCTGGTGGCAAGCACAGGATTCATCGCAGCCGCCGATGCTGTCCGGGTCCGATACCAGACGGGTTCGCTCGACCACTTCCGCAATCTTCCTCGCTGCGGACGTGGCATCGAGGAGAGTGTTTTCGGGGCCGGTGGAGATTCGGATCGAGCAGAGAGCGTCGCGGTCTGTCAGTCCCATGGCCTTCAGGACGCGGGAGGGTTCCTGCGTGTCACTCGCGCAAGCCGATCCCGTGCCCACGAAGACGCTTTGCGAACTTAGCGCCATGACGATGCTCATTGCATCGGCGTCGCGGCAGAGGAGGTTGGTCGTGTTGGGCAGGCGCAGGGTCTTGTCGCCGTTGATCGAGCAGTCGGGAAGCCGGACCGCGAGAGCATCGAAAACCGCGCGCATTCGCAGGCAGTGAGTCCGGTTCTTCTGTAGGTCTCTGGCCGCGATCTCGGCCGCTTTTCCCATGGCTGCGATACCGGGCACGTTCTCGGTTCCGGCCCGCAGCCCCTTCTCCTGATGTCCACCTCGGAGAATGGCCTCGACCTTGCCGCCCTCGCGGAGAATGAGGGCGCCACAACCCTTGAGTCCGCCAAACTTGTGGGCCGACACCGAGTAGCTGTCGCAGGCGATGGCCTGCACGTCCACCGGAATGCGTCCGGCTGCCTGGACGCCGTCCACGTGAAAATGCACGCCAACCCCCTCCAGGAAATGACCGATGATTTCCACGGGCTGGATCGCCCCGGTTTCGTTGTTGGCGTGCATGACGGTGACCAGCACGGTTTCGGGGCGCAGCGCGTTGACCACGTCCGCAGGATTGATCACCCCTGTGGATGGCACATCGATGACGGTCAGCTCCGCGCCATGCCGGTCGGCGAGCCATTGGCAGGTTGCTGCCACGGAGGGGTGTTCGATGGATGACAGAATCAGGTGCGGACGCTTCACGTCTCGCCGGGCGAAGAACACCCCGTTCAGTGCTAGATTGTTCGCCTCGGTCCCGCCACTCGTGAAGAACACCTCTTTGCGCCGGGTGCCCAGGAGAATGCTCGCATTTTCTCGTGCGCGGGCCAGCACTCGCTTTGCGTCTACGCCAAGAGCGTAGGGGGCGGATGGATTCCCATGGATGTCTTCAAGCACGGAGATCAGTGCTTGAGTGACTTCGGGATGCACGGGGGCGGTTGCATTGTGATCCAGATATACACTCATTGCCAACACCGTGTCTCTGTTATGTAGCCCGCGTTGCATCTCTTGTACTGGTCATACCATGGCAATGACCCTGCGAGACGCTATGCATTGGGAATGAATTATTTATGAATGACACGCTTCGGCAGTCTCTAGTTTGTGCCCGAGGAGTGTCGCATCATGTCCTCCAGTGGTTGCATCATCCTTGCACGCAAGTATCATTGGACCGAACACATGGTGCGGGGTAGGGAGCTATGAAAATGCGACTCATGAGTTTTCGTGTCCTTTTCTTGTCCCAGAAACCGGCGAATGATGTCGGCATGACGATTGGGGGTTCTCTATGATAGTTCTGCTGCATGAACGCGAGCATGATATTGTCGCTGGAACGACTCTTTTCGAGTTGCGCGACAGAGCTAAGCCCGGTGCGGATGTGGTTGTCTTGAATGGTGCCATCGTGACGGAGGACACAGTGCTCCAAGCGGATGATTCCGTTCACTACATTCGTAGAGGCGAAGCACCGTCGGC
>JAGLDW010000211.1 GCA_023145395.1 Lentisphaeria bacterium
GTAGCAGCTACATCGGGGGATATTGAGTTGTGCAATTCCCGTGTTCCGAGCGGTTCCGCACACGATGCGACGAGGGCGTGTTGCTCCCGAAACAGTCTCTATGAATTATTCCTTTAGTCGTCTGCCTCCGAAGAGGATTTTGCACTCGCTGAGCATGAACCAGCCGGCATCGCGGCTTGCGGACGGCTTGAGAGTCCGAATCCTGAGCGTGTTCTTGCCTGCCTTGCAGACTCCGGCATCAAGCGCAAACTCGCGTGATGACCAGCCGTTCTGGCGGCAGCCGTTGGGACCACTGAATACGGGTTTGCCATTGATGCTGATTTCGATCCCGACGACACCAGGCTTGTCGTCATCCTGTCCGGTGAGCACCAGCTTTGCACCAGTGCCAAGTGCCTTGCCCAGCTCGAAGTCAGCGTGCATCTCCGGGGTTTTGGTGTTGGGACCGTAGATCCAGACCGCGCGACGTGTTTCGCATTCGTGGCTGTATTCGCTCGGACCCAAACAGCCAGTGAAGGCATCCAGCTCGATGAGCAGTCCACCTTCGATCCGTTTCTGACAAAACAGCTTTCGCTCCCGCGCAAAGGTCTTCTCCGGTGCTTTCACCATGCGTCGGCACAGAGGATCGATGAACCAGGGCTTGACCTGCGTGCGGATTCTGCAAATCCTGTACAGCCAGTCACTGACGATGCCGTCGTCGCGACGGCCAATGATGCTGCGGCGCAGGATCCGGCCGAGGGTCATGAATTCCGCCAGTCGCCGGGCGAACTCGTCCTCGGACACCGCCAGCTTGCCGTTCACCGGATTACGCTCGTTGAGGTCGGCGAAGACCACGCAGAACTTCTCGGCGCGCACGCGGTGCAATGCCGCACGGTCCTTGGCGACCGCTTCCTCGGCCTTCGCGAAAAGCGCAAACGCTTTCTCCGCGAGTTCGGCTGTGATGATGCCTGGGCAGCGGCCTTCGCACATCTGGTGCACCTGCCGCTCGACGACCTCGCGGTGCATGGTGTCGAAGTACTCGCGGATGAACGGCGCGGCTTTGCCGTAGTAGACCGCCATAAACTCATCAATCAACGCCTCGACGTCGGCGTTTCGATCCCAATGCATAGCGCTCTGCACGAAAATGAAGAGGTCCTTGAAGTTGGTGGGCACTCCGCAGTAGAACATGCCTCGGATCCCATTGTCCAGATAGAACTCCATTTTCTCCTTCATGGCATAGAAGCTGCCGAACGGTTCGTACCAGATCTTGTAGCCGCGCGGGTAGTCGAAGATGTACATGTTGTCGGGCGCGAGTTTGATCCAGCCCTGAATGTCCTCGTAGCCGCCGGTGTTTTTCTCGCAGGTGAAGAAATGGCTCTGGCAGAAGACGCGGCCGGGATAGGGGCAGAACTGCACCATCACGTTCGGCTCCGGCTTGACGTGGATCGGCGGCGGAGATGTGGCCGTGGTGTAGGCGAGGGTCAG
>JAGLDW010000212.1 GCA_023145395.1 Lentisphaeria bacterium
CCGAAGAATGTGCGGTCGGGCTGCTTGTCCATGAGAATCATGAGCCGCTCGCCCGAAACACGCTGCACGTCCGGATTGGACAGGCAGAGATGCACGTCAAACCGCTTTGCCTTCGGATCGCGGTGCAAACGTTTCCCGTCCTTCTGCAACGCAAAATACTCTGGATGCTCTTCGTGATACATGTCAAAAGGAACGAGATACGCGGCGGCGTGAACCAAGCCCCCCGCTTCGCCAATCTCTCTCGGATTTCCCTGATCGCTCGAAGGTGTGTGCCCAAGCTTCAAGTTCTGCGTCATCTGACGGAATTCGAGCAGAGGCTTTCTGCGGATTTCGCATGCGGGCATGGTCAGCGTTTCGGTCTGGGGCACGATCTCGCAACCGGGCGCGTAGAACTTGACCCCAAGCTGCCGAATCAGGGCATAGGCGCCGTAGACCGTCCCAAGATCGCGCCATCCGCACACCGCGCCACGATTCCGTTCCACGCGCACGACATAGCCGTCGCGGTCCATCGGTTTGAGTTCCTTTCGCGAAATAAGTCCAGTGGACACGGCAAGCTCGCCGAAAACAAAGTCGCCAGCGCTGCCCACAGGCCCGTCGGTCTCGGTGACAGTGAGTTTCCTGCCGCAGATCTTCTCGATGTAGGAGGCGAGTTCCGACGCCGCAAGACGTTCGCGCTCAGGCGCGTCCTTGCGGACCAGAATCCGCGTGACGGGGGATCCGTCCGCGAACACGGCGACACCCTCTGGCCGTGGTTGAGGCGGTGGCAGCACCCGAAGCCGCCGCTGGACCATGACCTCATAGCTGGGCGCGGCGGGTATGCCCGAGAAGACCCACAACCCCCGACGTGCGCCATACTGCTCCACTCGCGCATCGAACACGTAGACACCCATGCCATTGCCAGCGGACACTTCGAGAGTCCGGTCGGCGGTGTGAATGCGCATCACATCGCCCGAGCGTGTCATGCCACCTCGCTTTGGTGTCTCCGGCACGGCTTTCTTTTCCACGACCGCCCCGGCCACGTTGAGGATCTGCACGGTGCCGCCCGCGACAAGGTCAGGTGGAATCTGAAAAGCGGCGTACTCGGTCGGACCACGGTCGGCACCTGCGACGAGGATGACACCAAGTTCGACGTCCACACCATCCGGCTGCACATCCACGCGATAGCGCACTCGTCCCCCAGGAAGATCAGCCGTGGCCTCGATCCCGCTCGGCCAACGCCGCACTTTCGCACTCTTCCAGAAAGCGCCATAGGAGAGAAGGGAGCCCTTGTACTCCGGAGTGAAGATCGTGAAGTACGAGCCCAACGAGAGCCGCGTCTCCCCATGGTACACGGCAAGCCCTCTCTCGCTCACAACCGCACGGTACTCCCCTTGCTTGATCTCAACCGGTTCAGCGCCCTTTACTGCCGATGCAGAGATGGCCAGACACAGACACACAGCCCAAAACGCGAAAAAAAACTTCATCAGCACTCTCCATACTTCTGTGAGTTTGCAGCCAACTGATCACTCACATTTTGAATCTCGTTTTGAGGGCCGAGGCAGGCCTCGGCCAAGCAAAGCTCAAGCAGGCTTGAGCACTCCAAAGAGCCTACGGCTCGGTTTGAAGCACCGATGCGGAGCATCTTTGGAGTGCGCAGGCCCGCCTGCGCTTT
>JAGLDW010000213.1 GCA_023145395.1 Lentisphaeria bacterium
TTTCCGGCAGCATGGCCCTGTCTGGACGGAAGGTCGGAAACATTTTCACGGCAAAACCATCGGCGGCGACGGCCCGGTGATGCTCCAGCGAATCGATCGGGTCATCCGTCGAGCACATGGCCTCCACCTTCATCGCCTTGACCATCTCCTGCTGCCGCATCTCGGGCTTGGCCAGCACGGCCAGCGTCTCGTCCCAGATCTTCTTGCCGTTCGCCGCGCAGACCAAGTCCTCGATTCCGAGCATGCGCCGAAGATCCAAGTGCACCCATTCGAACGTGGGATTGCCGACGAGTTCGTCAAAGGCGTTGGCCATGGTCAGCCATTTTTCCTCGTTTGTCGTCTCGTCTCCCGTCAGGTACTTCTCCGCCACACCGAGCTTGCGCAGGCACTCCCATACGTAGTGGTCCGTGGCGGCTTCCGCCTGCCAGACATCCGAGAAGTTTCCATTGTCGGCCAGCGCCTGGACATCGCAGTGGTTGTGCGCGTCAATGACTGGCAGGTCCTTCACCTGCTCGTAGAGATCGACTGCCACGTCGTTTGTCAGAAGGTATTTTTCATCCAGAAACGCCATCGGTGTTGCCCTTTCCGTTGAGTGGGTTGTGGTGCACGAACTGTGATGCCGCTCCACGGCCATGAAAATAGCGGATGGGGAGGCCCTCTGCCACACGGTGCCGACAGTTTGCTGGGCAAGGCGCTTCGCCACACCGTGAAAACCGTCTTCCCTGTTTGCAAAGAATCCAGCGGACGGCAGAGTACGACTGTGGGGGGACGGTTTTGAGAGAAGCCCCCCAAGAGGCCGTAGACCGACGCATTGCGCGTCAGCACATTTTCAGGAGGCAGAGAAGAGACGTGAACGCACTCATCACATCGATACCGGTCGCTGAGATAGGACTGGTCCATGGCATCGGGGTTGTAGTCCTTATCGCGGTACTCGCCGTTTTCGGGTTCCTGGTCCTGGCGATGCAGTTCTATCGCAAGGTGTCCCAGGGGGAGGCGCTGATCACCAACGCGCTGCGGAGCAACCAGGTCTCCTTCACCGGCGGCATTGTCTACCCCGTCATCAACCGCGCCGAGATCATGGACATCTCGGTCAAAGCCATCGAGATCGAGCGGACGGGGAAAAATGGACTGATTTGCGCGGACAATATCCGGGCGGACATTCGCGTCACCTTCTACGTCTGCGTCAACAAAACCCAGGACGATGTCCTGCGTGTTGCCCAATCCGTCGGTTGCCAGCGCGCATCCGCACGCGATACCCTGGAGGAACTCTTCGGCGCCAAATTCTCCGAAGCGCTCAAGACGGTTGGCAAGCAGATGGAGTTCATCAATCTCTTCACCCAGCGCGAAGGCTTCAAGGAGCAGATCATCGAGGTCATCGGTCAGGATCTCAATGGCTATCGCCTTGAAGACGTGGCCATCGACTATCTCGAGCAGACCCCTGTCGAATCCCTTGACGACAACAACGTCCTCGACAGCCAGGGCATCCGCAAGATCACGGAACTGACCGCGCTGGAGCACATGGCGACCAATGAAGCGAGGCAGAACGAGCGCAAGGTCATCACCAAGCAGAATGTCGAAGCCCAAGCCACCATCGCGGAGCTTGAGCGTCAGCGGGCGGAAGCCGAAGCCAAGAAGAACCGTGAAATTGCCGAGATCGAGGCCCGGGAAGGTGCTGCCGCGCAGGTTGTGGAGGCGGAGGAGCGCCTCAAGTCCGAGCGTGCCGCGCTACAGACGGAGGAGGTTGTCTCCGTAACCGAGCAGAACAAGGACCGCGAGATCGCCGTGGCCGAGAAGGCCAAGGAACGCGCGGTGGCTGTCGAGGAGCAACGCGTTCACCGGGAGCGTGATTTGGAGATCGTCGAGCGCGAGCGCATGGTCGCCCTCAAGACCATTGAGAAGGAGAAGGCGGTCGAGATCGAGCGCAAGAACATCCAAGAGGTGATCCGCGAACGCGTCATGGTCGAGAAGACGGTTGCCGAGGAAGAGGAGAAGATCAAGGACACTCGCCAGATTGCGGGCGCCGAGCGCGAGCGCCGAACTGAAGTAATCGGCGCCGAGAAGGAGGCGGAGCAGGCCATGGTCAAGGAGGTCAAGGCCGCCGAGGCCAAGGAGACCGCCGCCAAGAGTCTGTACGAAGAGAAGGTGACCATGGCCGAGGCCAGCAAGGCCGAGGTGCAGCGTCAGGCGGAATCGGTGCGCATCCGGGCCGAACACGAGGGCGAGGCGGAGTTGATTCTGGCTGACAAACAGGCCAAGGCCAAGGAAGTGCTGGCCCAGGGCGTGATCGCCGAGGAGTCCGCTGTGGGGCTGGCCAATGTCAAGGTTCAGGAGGCCGAGGCGAGCGCCATCGAACTACGCGGCAAAGCCGAAGCCAATGCCTCGGTTGAAAGATTCAAGGCCGAAGCATTTGGCGTGGAGCAAAATGGCGAGGCGGAAGCCAAAGCCATCGACCTCAAGGCCGCCGCCATGAAGAAGCTCGACGGCATCGGGCGTGAACATGAGGAGTTCAAACTCAAGCTCCTGAAACAGGAGAAGGTCGAGCTGGCGGGTATCGATGTGCATCGGCAGGTCGCCGAAGCGCAGGCCCACGTCCTCGGTGAGGCGGTCAAGGAAGCCAATATCGATATTGTCGGCGGAGACGGGAAATTCCTGGAGAGCTTCTTCCGCTCCATCAGCCTGGCGAAAAGCATTGATGGATTCGTGGAGAAGAGCGGCGAGGCCCAAAAACTGCTCGCTGGGGACGAGTCCAACATCGCCACTCAGCTTGCCGGCGTGCTGGCCGATGTGGGAATCAGCAGCGAGGATGTGAAGAATCTCAGTCTGGCCTCCCTGCTCACGAAAATGGGCAAAGACGGGAATGAAGAGGGTGCCTCCAAACTCCGCGAACTGATCGGCTGGCTTGCCAAATGATTCGCGAGCGGACTTCGTGAAGTAGATTGAAGCCGGAGTCTCTCCTCTCATGGCATGTCGAAGATTCACTGTCTTTCTTCTCGCGGTTCTGTGCCTGTCCACTGCGGCTGGGACTGTACGTGTGCGGATTTTGCAGACCACGGATCTACACGCTTTCGTACGTCATGGAGACGACCCCGCGAAGGGGGGATGGCTTCGTCTGGCCACGCTGATCCGCCGGGAGCGGGACGCGGGGACGCTTTTGATCGACTGTGGCGACACCTGCCAGGGCACGCTGACCGGCGTGCTCTCGCAGGGAGAAGTGGCCATCTCTCTCCTGCACGCGCTCAAGTACGATGTCTGGGTCCCAGGGAATCACGAACTGGATTTTGGCATTCCTCGTTGTGCGGAACTTTGTCGCATGGCCGGGACGTTGACGCTGTGCGGCAACATGGATTTTCCCCTGGAAACCCCTCCGCTCAAGCTACCTGCCTGGCGCATGTTCGAGCGCAATGGTGCACGTGTGGCCGTCATTGGTGCGACAGCGAGCTACATGCGCAACTGGCTGCTCGCAGATCAGCAGAAGAGAATCTCCATCACGCTTGCGGCCGACATGCTCCGCCGAATCATGCCGGAGGTGCTTGGCGCTCGTCCCGACATGATTGTGCTGGCCACCCATCAAGGCTGGCTGACAAAAGATCCCCGCGAAGTCAACGAAGTCCCTGCCGTTGTGGAGCAGTTTCCGGAAATCGATCTCATTCTTGGAGGTCATACGCATTGGGCGCGCCCGGGGGTGAGGCTCGGAAAGAGCACATGGTATGTCCAGACTGGAGCGCACGCTGCGGAAATTGCAGTGATCGATGCCATGGTCGACACGGTTGCGCACAAGGTCGTGGACATCAGCTCCCGCTTGCTGGAGGCCACTGCGGATGTCGAACTGGATCCCGAGGCGAAACGTGCAGTCCAGAAGTGGATCGACCAGGTGGAGCAGGCAGAGAAGCAACCCGTTGGCCATGCGGCGGCGCCGGTTCTCGCCAAGGGCCTTCCCGGTGTCTCCTGCGCCACAAGCGAATTGCTCAGTGCGGCTATTTCGGAGGACAGCGGTGCAACTGTGGTCATGCATGGGAGGCTCTCCCGTGCGGGATTGCGGGAGGGACCCATCACTCAGGCAGACCTCTTTGCCTTGGTTCCCTATGAAAACAGCGTTGTGACGGCTTGGCTGACTCCAGGGCAGCTTGCCCGGATTGTGGCCGAGCAGTACGCCAACCGTCGCTCGTACGTCTACTGCGGTGTCTGGGGAGCGGAAGTGCAGATGGATAGAGATGGAGGCGCCAAAGTCCTGCGACTTGCACACCCGGGAAAAAAGATCGATGGCAGAGTGCTCGTCGCGTTCAACAGCTACACGGCCGCTGGAGGAGGAGGGCGGTTTCCGGTTCTAAAGAAGATTCTGGATGCCTCGGAGAGTCGAACCCAGACTGCCGGGAAAAGCTCTCGCAAAGCACTCGAGAGGTACGTCAGGAAACACAATCCCCTGCGTGTG
>JAGLDW010000214.1 GCA_023145395.1 Lentisphaeria bacterium
GCGGGCATCCCCGATTTTCTTAGCGGGCCGGTGGAAGTCGTCGTTGCGCATCCCCATCAGCGTACGGTTTTCGAGCGTCTGGAGAAGGGGCACACACTCGCCGTCACCGTTCGCAACAGCACGGGTCGTACGGTGAAGGATCTCCTCCTTGATGTGGACACGGGGCTTGAGCGAATCCAGAAGAAGCTTGGCGATTTTGGCGAGGAGACGCGCACGGTGTCCGTGCCCCTTCGGTGTGACGGGAAGGCCGGCGCCTATGCTCTCACTGCGACGGTGACTGGGAATCTGGGCGACCGCCGCGCCGAATGGCGCGGCACTCTCAACTGGCACCTGGTCAACCGTCTGCCCACCTTCATGCCCGTCGCGATGTGGGGGGGCGCTTCCTTCGAGCAGATGGAGCAGTGCGGATTCACCCACAGTCTACAGTGGATGGATCATGTGGACATGCAGGCATGGAAGGCCGGCGAGCCCCTGGGTTTCATCCCTCGGTTCGACGAGACGCGCACCATGTTGAACGAGACGCTGCTGCGGGGTCTGCGTGTCCTCGGCAAGATGTCGCCAGGCGGCTACTTCAAGCATCAGAAGGCCTACGCGAAGCATCGCCAGCCCCACCTGTGCCAGGATGTTCACGGGAAGCCCATCGAGAAGGCCGTCGATTTTGCGCAACCCCGCGTGCAGCAGTGGGGTTACGACGTCGGCCGCAGCATCTTCAACAACGTCGGCATGTTCCCCGCGGTCGATCTGTTTCTCACCGACTCCGAGTTTCGCGACTCCGGTCGCGTCTCCTATCGGCCGGAGATCCGCGCGGCTTTCAAGAAACACGCAGGGTACGATATTCCCAAGCTTGTTCGGGCCAAGACCGGTGTGCGCCACAAGGAGATTCCCAACTTTCCACGCGACCGCATCGTGCCCGACGATGACCGGATTCTCACCTTCTATCGCTGGTTCTGGGGAGGCGGTGACGGCTACCCGGGAATGATTTCGCGCGAGCGCGACGGGGTGAAGGGAGATCGTGAGGATCTGCACCCGTTCTGGGATCCCGCCGTGCGGTGTCCAAGCAAGTGGGGAAGCGGCGGGCGCACCGACATCATCAGCCAATGGACGTATGTCTACCCGGACCCGCTTGTCATGGGGATGGCGACCGACGAGCTCTTCGCCATGGTCAAGGGCGGTCCGGAATACCAGAAGGTCATGAAAATGACCCAGGTCATCTGGTATCGCTCCGGCACGACGGGGCCTCTGCCCAAGGACAAGAGCAAGTGGACCGAGTGGGAGAAGCGGTTGCCCGACACGAAGTTCATCACGATTCCCCCCGACATGCTCGAAATCGCTCTCTGGCAGAAGATCGCACGCCCCATACGAGGCATTCAGTATCATGGGTCGGGATCGCTGTGGCCGAGCAAGCCAGGCGGCTACGACTACACGAATTCAGAGACGGCGCCGCGCCTGGCGAAACTGACATCGACCATCATCAAGCCCCTTGGCCCCATGTTGCTTGCTGTGCCGGACCGCCCCGCCAAGGTCGCCATGCTGGAAAGCTTCACGTCGCAGATGTTCTACGGCGGCGCCACCTCCGGGTCCATGCGCGGACCTGTGGGCCGCATGCATGCCGTGCTCTATCGCGCCCACTTGCAGCCTGAGATCGTGTACGACGAGACCATCCAACGCGATGGGCTGGACCCATTCGACGTCCTTGTCGCTCCCTACTGCGGCGTGTTGTGCGAGAGCGTGGCTCGGAAGATCGAGGTCTGGCAGAGTCGCGGGGGCGTGCTGGTCGCCGACGAAGATCTGACGCCGCGCCTGATGCCCGATATTCTCATCGAAAAATGCGGCAGTTCGGAGAAGAGTGAACTCGTCGAGAAGGCGCGGGCACTGCGTGCCGAGCTGGAGACCGTGTACACGCCCCATGGCGATGCCGACACTCCGGACGCCATCCTGCGTTTCCGCAAGTACGGCTCGACCGACTACCTCTTCGCCCTGAACGACCGTCGCACCTATGGCACCTATGTCGGCCAGTACCGACGCGTCATGGAAAAGGGGCAGCCGCTAGATGCCACCCTCACGGTTCGCCGTCCGCGCGGGGTCGTCTACGATCTCGTTGCCCACAAGCGCGTCGAGGCACAGGCGGTCAGCGGTGCGTTGCAGATCGCCGCCAGTTTCGGGCCTGGTGAAGGCAGACTCTTCATGATCACCGATCACGCCATCGACAAGGTGAGTGTCACGGCGCCGGGCCGGGTTGCGCGGTCGAAGCGCGCGACGGTCGAAATCACGGTGGCCG
>JAGLDW010000215.1 GCA_023145395.1 Lentisphaeria bacterium
GTTGGGACATCAATCCTCCGCTCCACCGGGGTAAACCCAGTGGGGGCGGTAGACCCAGGGCTTTTGGGGATACCCAGAGCTCAGTTGGGACATCAATCCTCCGCTCCACGGGGTAGACCCAGTGGGGGCGGGTCTTGCCCGCATTCTGTTCGGTTGTAGGTTGAAGCCGGACGTGTGGACAGCATTTGGAGAAAAACAATGGCGACAGACATGCAGACCCTCTACGCTCAGCGACTGACACGCTACACAATGGCGTTGCGCAACGAGAAGCCGGACCGGATCCCCGTTCGTCCCTTTGTTGCGGAGTTCGCAGGCAAGTACGCGGGTTTCACGAATCAGGAGGTCACGCACGACTACGCGAAGGCCTTCGAGGCGGTTTGCACGTGCGCGGGGGACTTCGAGTGGGATGCGATGGTGGCCAACATGGTCTACGTCTGGACTGGCCTGACCCAGGCGCTTGGGCTGCGCTACTACGGCATCCCCGGACTTGAGGTGCCCCACGACTCCACCTTCCAGTACCTCGAACCACCGGAGGACGGGGCCTTTATGAAGGAGGACGAGTATGATCAGCTCATCGATGATCCCACCACTTTCCTCTACAACGTCTGGCTTCCGCGCGTGTCCCGCGACGTCAGCGAGATCGACGGCAAGGCCACCTTCCGCAACAACTTGGCGCTGGTGAAGGGAAGCATGGCGATGCTCGACTACTTCACCGCGTTCGGTCCGCAGTGCGCGCGCCTGCGCGATGAGTTCGGCATGCCCGGCGCCATTGCCGGCATCCTCAAAGCGCCCTTGGACATCATCGCCGACAAGCTGCGGGGATACATCGGCCTGACCATGGATCTGGCCAGTCAGCCCGACAAGGTGCTCAAGGCCTGCGAGGCGCTTGCACCTCATCTTGCCGGTGTTGCGCTTGCCACCGCCGATCCGGCGCGCCAGATCCCCGTCGGGTTCTGGATGCACCGCGGCTGTGTCCCCTTCGTCACGCCTCCCCAGTTCGACGACGTCTACTGGCCCACCCTCAAACCCATCATTGAGGAACTCTGGAAGAACGGTCATCAGACGTTGTTCTATGCGGAGGGCGACTGGAACCACCATCTCGACGCCTTTGCGGAACTGCCCGACCGCAGCATTGTCTATCACGTCGATCATGCGGACATTTTCGAGGCGCACGAAAAACTTGGAGCCAAGTTTTGCATCAGTGGCGGCATCCCCAATTTCATTCTTTGGCACGGCACGCCCGACGACGTGCGCGCACACTGCCGCAAGGTGATCGATGGCGTGGCGGCCGATGGCGGCTACATCATGGATGCCTCCGCCATCATTCAGGACGATGCACAGGTCGAGAACATGCGGGCGCTCACCGATTTCACCCAGGAAATTGGGGTCTACTACGACACGGCGGAGATGCCTTTGCGAGACGTGGATGCTCCCACTTTCGCACCCGACGAGTATGCGGACACGGAAGGCGGCTTTTCCGGACCCGCGCCGACACGGCATCAGCCGGGGGAATGTCTCAGCTGGGAGGAGATCCGCGGCGAGCTTCCCCCCATCACCGGCGACGCGGATCTCATGCGCGACATTTGGACCAATGTGGACGCCCTGGGAAACATGTTCATCTGGCAATGTCTCCTTTCCTTCTGACGCAACGGTTTCCGGGGGAGAGCCCATGACCCCGTTCATCCGCTCCGACCGCGGTCCTCTGATCACAACCGACACGCATCCCAGCCTTGGGGGAAACGTGAACGGTCCCACGTTGCTGCGTGTGCCCGACTGGCTGCCGAACCCGCTTGGACGGTACTATCTCTACTTCGCTCACCACCAGGGAGCGTTCATCCGTCTCGCCTACGCCGACGATGTGGAGGGTCCCTACACCCTCCACGAGCCGGGCGTTCTGCACATTGACGATTGCCCGTTCCGAGGGCACATCGCGTCTCCGGACGTGCATTTCGACGAGGCGCGTGGGCGCGTCTGGATGCATTATCACGGATGTGGCTACAGCGGCTCGGGCGCCAATCCCTACGGGCAGGCCACCTGCTATGCGGAGTCCGCGGACGGATTGAACTTCTCGAGCGACGATCTCTGTGTTGGCCCGTCCTATTTGCGCACGTTTAGACGGGCAGGCTGGCACTATGGCTTTGCGGGTGGCCCTGGCCGCCGGTGGTACCGCGCACGCTCACCACGGGACCCTTTCGAGGAGGGCG
>JAGLDW010000216.1 GCA_023145395.1 Lentisphaeria bacterium
AGCAAGAGGCTTGTTCTGTCCCAATCTCCTGTTTGCCAATGTGCTGCGGAATCCGCAGTTACGCAACCCCAACGCATTGGTCGGGAAACACGTCACTGGAGGGTCGGCGTCCTCGACGACCGTTCCCCGTTCCAGTCGGCCGCTGAGGACATCGGCCCTCCAAACATCCCTCCCCCATCCGGCCGTTTTCGGCTAGTCTGTTTCCGAATCCCCATCATCTATCACCATCGATTCGTGACAGAACGCCATTGCGTGCCGCCAGCGTTAGCTGGTCGGCACCACCAACTTATTGGCTTCTATCTTTCTCTTGTCCGTGTCTGGTGGATGCCCCCGTCAGAGTTCCGCGTTTACGCGGCAGCCCACCGGAGGCTTCAGCCCCCGGACTCACAACCCGGTCCGTGCCGAATCCGCTCGCTGAAGCATCGCTGCAACTGCCGTCTAAAGACGGAACTCTGACCCAAATCATTCCGTGCCATCAGGTGCGATCGTCATTTCACCCAGCCAACGTTTATTATCCCGCAGCTACACTGCACACCCGGATGTGCAGTGCAGCTGCGGTTGTGCTCACGCTAGCATTCCTGTCTTTGTTCGTCAATTTTGGCGATTCGTGCTCGGCAGGCAGCATTTGGCGGGTGATATCCCCCAAAATGTCGCAGTTACATTCACAGTGGTCCCACGGAGTGTTGGAGTGCTGGAGGAGTGGAGCATCGGAAGTCAACAAGTTGCAGATTTTCGAACTGGTGCCAGAAGTGCAAACTCTCTTCCTCAATCGATTGACCTTCAGACGCCGCTGCACACCGCCGTTCAAGCTCAGGAGCAGCACTCCATGCCTTCAGTTCTCCACCACTCCGTCATCCTGTGGGATGACTGTGAGTTGGCCGATACAGGGGGGACACACCCCCGATGCCTACTTGAGGGTCAATCATTCGCTCCACTGAGATAGATCCAGTGGCGGTGGGGCAGACCGGCGAGTAGCTACTTGCCTGCGCGGCGTGTGTAGAGCGCGGCGTTGACTCGGCGCGCGGCGGTGCGCATCTCGGGATAGACGGTGTCGGTGATGGTGACAAAGCCAATGTTGTAGTTTTCGCCGTCAAAACGTCCGGTCAATACCTGGTCCCGGTACTGGAACCAATGCGCGCCGACGCACCAGGATGCCGAACTAGCGGACTCGAGATAGGCGGCGAACTTCGCGGCACGGTCATTCTGATCCCTGGCCTTGCGCAACCCCGTGTGGAACATGCCCCGGTCCAGCGCGCCGAAATGGTACTCGCCAATGACCGCGGGAAAATCCAGCTCGAGTGCCAGTTCGTCCGCGGCGCGCTCGTCCGGCAGGTAGTTGTAGATGTTGAAGCAGACCACGTCGCAGTTCTTGGCGGCGACGGCGACGGCCTGGCGGTTGAA
>JAGLDW010000217.1 GCA_023145395.1 Lentisphaeria bacterium
TCCAGCTTGATCGTTCCATCGAAGCTCTCCCACCCCGCCAGTGCGGTGCCCCACGCCTCATTGAGCTTAGCAATGACGCCGTACTTGGCGCGAAGCTGTTCTCCCATGGCTTTGCGGGTCGCGCTGGGCGTGTCCGAGTCGAGAAGAGCGAAGGGAAGCAGATCCTCGCTCCTCCCCCAGCCAGCCCAAGGCATTTCATTGTCGATAAACACACCAAGCAACCACGGATCCTCAGCCCGAGCGACATGTTTCTCCACCGCCTTGCGCAGCGCAGGCTCGAACTCCTCGCCAAAGACATCGGGAAAGGATCGGGTTTTGGTAATCTTGATGCGAGGGCACCGATAGTGGACCGGTATGGTGTAGGGCACGCGCTTCAGATCCCAAGCCTCGCTGGAACTCCAGTTCCCGATCGTGTTGAAACCCCACGACACCAGACGCCGTGCAGCCAACTCATGGGACGTCAACCGCCAGCTTTTCCCAAACTTCCGGTACAAATTGATCTTCCCGAAATCGATTTTCCCCTTGCCTCTAGTGCTGTAGAACTCAGCCAGGGGAGAGCCCTTCTCAGGCAACCAGGCGAAGTGCCTCTCGCGCCCCAGCATGGGACCATTCGACTCCGGACGCACGCAGGTGATCCCCGCACTCCAGAACAAACGCCCCTCCGGATCCACGAACCACCACTTGCCACCGTGCTTCGCGACGCGGAACCGCCCCGTCGCCTCAAGCTGTGGACCCGCATTCCAGCCACCGAACGCATTGCGGTCCGCGAACCTCGGATGAGCCGCCAAATCCTTTTCCTCTCGTGCTTTCACTTGCGCCAAATCCGCGTCGGAATGCACCTTGTTCGGCCACTCCTCGTCCGTGAACTGCCCGTAGCGGTCCACAAACACGCCAAAGTCCCCCGCATTGCTTTTCAGCAGCTCGACCTTGTGCACGCGCACTGCGAAGTCCTCCTGCGGTCGGGCCATGAAGATCTGAAAGGCAGTGATGTGAGAGAAATCGATTTTGGGCCACGACCTCCGAATCCACAACGCCTCACCCGTGTCCAGTTCCGCCCTGCGTGGTTGCCCGCGCATCCCCTCGATCACTTCCGTGGTGAGTTCAAAACGAAGCTCCACGTCATTGGCGCCCGCCGCCAGCATCACTCCTCCCTGCCGGCAGTGCACAGTGCCGTTCGCCTCGGGGGAGTCGTCGATGCGGACATTGACCTTGACTGGTTTGTCCAAGGGGTTGGAGATCGTCAGCGACAGCGCCTGGTATGATGACCAGTCGGAGAGAGCGTAGGCCTTCCCCGCGTCGAACTTTGCGTGCGGCCAAGGATCATCGTGTCCAAACCGCACGTCAAGAGCGCCATCGACCGTCGAAATCCGCGCGTCCAGCAACTCCAGCTTGGCGGCGACACATTTGGCAGGCTCCAGCAACGGCACGCGTTCCAACTGGGCCTGGAGCACAAGCGGTAGCGCAAGCACGAGGACAAACGGGGAAAAACGTGGCATTGAACGTCTCCTTTCACATCACAGATCCACGCCGCAAGGACCGTGGCGGCGGGCACGGCCGGCTCCACTTTCTTCTGCCAATCATCGCTCCACGGCCGCAAGGACCGTGGTGGCGGGGATGATTCAGCCTGCAAACCGCAGGCTGAACAGATCCGCGTCCTTCATCGCGAAGCGCAGACGCACAGGCGTGCCCGCCAAGGCGGACAGGTCGGTGCCCGACTCCCAGCTGTAGACCCTTTCGATCTCGTCGCCAAACAGCTCCAGACCATCCTCCAGGGGGAATCCAGGCAGCGCCACGCCGTGCTCATCCTGGATCTCCACTCGAATGGATCCCGCGCCCGAAGTGGCGTAGTTCAGCACGAGCCGGTTCCCCGTGAAGCAAAGCGGCTTCGTGATCATTTCGCCGCCCGCGTAGGGAGAGTTCAGAGACGCAAAGCCATCCAGGCGCACAGTATAGCGGGCCAGGTAGTGTCCGGGCTGGGCATATCGATGCTGATAGTAGATGCTGATCTCGTCGGTGGCCGTCTGCGCGAGGCCGTAGGCCGCCATGTTCGTGCGGCTGACCCAGTTGGCGCGATCGCGCCCGGGGCGCACAAAAGCCTCCATGAACGTCCGGTGGTAGCGGTTGCCCCCACGACTCGACATAAACACGCCGTCGGACACCTCCACCGCGTACTGTGGCACGATGCCGTACTTCTCCACCTCCGCGTCGCTCAAGGTCGTGCGGGACGGATTGAAGCGCTTGGGAAACGCCAGATAGATATGCGGTGCACGGAAATACGGCTTGGTCGCGTTCGTGTAGAGCTCCTCGGGAGGTGTTGGTCCATAGTCCATCCACTCCATTTCCCCCCAATGCAAAAAGTCGTCCGACGCAACCCGGCTGATGGTGCGCACGCCCTTGAACTCCGTGGGGTCGTTGGCGCCCGCCCAGGTCCGATAGTAGCAGAGATAGCATCCCTCGGACTCCGACCAGAACGCCACATTCTGCGAGTCGAACGCCCCCTTGGTGATGACCGGCTCCTCCTGCATGCGGCGCCAGCGTATGCCATCCGCGGAGACGAACGCCGCAAGCGGGGATTTGCCATCGACTGGAATAGAACCCAGCGCCTTGAACCGTTCGTCCGCCGGCACGCCCGGCTTGGTGTCCAGAAACGGCGTGAAGTTGTGTGCGCCCTCCTCCTGACGCACGCGAATCACATTGTTCGCCCGGTCTCCCTCGATCTCGTAGAGACCAAGCTCCGGCCGCTCGAAATGGACGCCATCCTCGCTGAAGGCATAGCAGGTGACTTGGTCAGTGCTGTCGCCGACCATGGGATGACCGCGGTAGTAGAGGTGAACTCCCTCGTCCGTCTGGATCACCGTGGGGTAGCCGACAAAACAGCCTTCCCAAGGCTTGTCGAACGCCAGTGCTTCGCCGGCAAAGACGGGTGCCTGCAACTTGAGACTCGTCCCCTCCTGCGAGTCAACGAGAAAATCCTCGACGAACAGTTCCAGTCTGGTTCCGAGATCGATCATCGTTCCTCTCCGGGAAAAAGCACACGGACCTACACAGACACTCGGACCAACACGGACTCACATATTCACGAAGACAGCTCCGCGCGGAGCTTGCTGCAATGCTGGGCGACTTCGGTCACGGGCGCGGTCCAGATGCGATCCCGGTTCCTGGCAAGATGCTTGAGCAGCTCAACAAAGGCGCCCTGACTCACGCCAAGCCCCCCCGTGTCGATGCCGTGAAAGGTCAGAATGCACCACTGACCCCGCGCCAAGGCGCGCAACGCTCCTCAAAATCATCCCCTCGCGGGCAGACGTAGAAGGTGCCGCGGAGACCATGCTCCTGCACCAGCGGAACTGCCGTCGCCAACTGGTTCGGAGTGCCGTCGTCGAAGGTCAGCGAAACGGCTCCCTGTCTGCCATCGGGCCAGAAGCTGGTGCTCGCAGCCATCGTTCTAGCTCTCCAAATCGCGGTTGAAGTGGGCGACAAGCTCGGGATCGAGTTGAGGAATGGCGAAGGGCGCGCCGCCGTTGCGCAGAGACTCCGCACCGCCACAACCGGTCGCCACGCTGTTGCGCGCCGCCACGGGACTCGTCTTGATGGCGCCACCCTCCCGCACGTAGCGGACGAACTCGCCCACGATGGCCGGATCCGCACCACCATGCCCACCCGAGACCGGGGCAATCGGAAATTCCACATCGCCTTCGGGCTTGTAGTGGCACCGCTTGTTCCACAGGCGCACCACACAGTTTCCGGGCGCGTCTCCAAGATTCTCGATCCGCCCCTCGGTCCCGATGATGGTGTAGTTGCGCCAGCCATCGGGGGAGTAGTGGCATTGCTGGTAGGAGGCCAACACGCCGTTATCAAGATTCATGAGGATCATGGTCAGATCCTCCACGTCGAGAATTGGATTCATGCCCTTCTGGCTAAGCGGAGGCCAGTTTTCCAGGCGCCACGTCGCGTCACCCCGTTCGCTAGGATCGTGACGATCCTCGATCTGGTTGTAGACAGTGAGGTTGCCGAAGCCGGTCACACGACTCGTGTAGCCGCCGCAAAGCCAATGCAGAACATCGATGTCGTGCGCGCCCTTCTGCAGCAGCATGCTCGTCGCCTTGCTCTGCTCCGCATGCCAATCCTTGAAATACGCGTCGCCGCCATAGGCCACAAAGTGGCGGCACCAACCCGCCTTCACCTCGCCGATGGCGCCTTCGTCGATCAGTTTCTTCATCTTCTGCACGAAGCTCATATGCCGCATATTGTGCCCCACGAAGAGCTTGACACCCTTCTCGTAGGCCTTCGCGAGCACCCGGTCGCAGCCATCGATGGTGATGGTCAGCGGCTTCTCGCAATACACGGCCTTGCCCGCGTCCAGCGCCGCCAGCGCGTGCTCCTCGTGCCAGTAGTCAGGCGTGGTCACAAACACGGCATCGATGTCGTCGCGAGCCAGCAAGTCGCGGTAGTCCTCGCAGACGAACACATCCTCGCCGCAGCGCTCCTTGAACGCCTCCAGCGCGGCGGGCACAATGTCGCAGCCTGCAACTAGGCGGGAGCCTTCCCCGGGCTTGTGGGCATGCTGGGAAAGCTTTCCCCGTCCACCCGCACCAATCACGCCAACTCTCAGATCGTCGCAAACGCTCATCAAAACATCTCCGTACAGTGTCATTCGGAAAACGCCGCGAACTCCGCGACAGAACCATGCCTAACATGCTCTTCCGCGCGGCGCGCGCAAGGTCCGACAAACGGGTCCGCCGGGTCCGGCAGACAAAAAAAAGCACCGACCGTTTTCCGGTCGGTGCTGCAATGCTCTGGTACTCGAGGCGGGATTCGAACCCGCACGGGTGTTACCCCACTAGGCCCTCAACCTAGCGCGTCTGCCAATTCCGCCACCCGAGCACTTTTCAAGAACCGTCATAACGTACTCGTTCAGGCTTCATCTGCAACCCTCGCAGAGCGAAAAAACGAGCATCTCCAGAGTGCGCGGGCCCTTGTGGTTCGGTGCGGCCCGCGCCGAGATCTCTTCTCGCTATGGAACTCTTACGGGACGAGCCGTCCCGAACCACTGGTCCCATTTTGAATCTCGTTTGATGGGCAAGGACCGGGACAAGCAACCTACGTGGGCGCCGATGGGATGGGAGACTACATTATGGCACGCACCAGACGACATGGCGAAGACACATATCCGCCAGCAAGCAAGGATCCCGAAGAATGACAACGCAAGCGAAAGACGAAATCGACGTCAAGTACGTCGCCGATCTCGCCCGCATCGAATTGACGGATGAGGAGACGGAGACGTTCCAGCGCGAGATCACGGAGATCGTCGGCTACGTGCGACTTCTGCAGGAGGTGGACGTGGAGGGCATCGAGCCCACGGCCCACGCCATGCCAGTGGTCAACGTACTGCGCGACGATGTGCCACGGCCCTCCCTCGACCGGGACCGCGTCCTTGCCAACGCCCCCGCCATCATCAGCGAGGACAGCTTCCGCGTACCCGCAATCCTGGTCGGAGAGGAGGAAAGCGCGTAATGAGCATCCTCCCAAAAACCTTGCACGAGGCGGCCGACGCACTGGCCGCAGGCTCAACCACCTCCCTAGCGCTCTGCCAGGGCGCGATCGACCGCATCGCCGCCGTCGATCCCAAGGTGAAAGCCATACTCAGCCTGGACTGCGAAGGCGTACTGCAAGCCGCCGCCGAATCCGATGAACGCAGAGCCAACGGAAGCGCGCTCGGACGCTTCGACGGAGTTCCGGTCGCGCTCAAGGACAACATGGCGCAAAATGGGCAGCCCTGCACCTGCGCTTCGCGCATCCTGGAACACTTTGTCTCTCCCTACAATGCCACTGTCGTCCAGCGTCTGCTCGACCGGGGATTCGTTCTCTGCGGCCGCACCAATCTCGACGAATTCGCCATGGGTTCCTCCACGGAGAACAGCGCCTTCCAGCGCACAGCCAATCCCTGGAATCTGGAGTGCGTTCCCGGAGGCTCCAGCGGAGGCTCCGCCGCGGCAGTGGCCGCTGGCGAGGTGCCCGCCGCGCTCGGGTCGGACACCGGAGGCTCCATCCGCCAGCCTGCCTCCTTCTGCGGCGTGGTCGGGCTCAAGCCCAGCTACGGACGCGTCTCACGCTATGGTCTCGTCGCCTACGCCTCCAGCCTCGACCAGATCGGACCACTCACCAACAATGTGCGGGACGCGGCCATCCTTCTCGACGCCATCGGCGGTCACGACCCCTTGGACTCCACCTCGCTCAACCTGCCCATGGAGCAATTCGAAACCACCCTCGCCGACGCATCTCCCAAGGGACTGCGCGTGGGTATCCCGGCTGAGTTCTTCGAAGTCGAGGGGTTGCGCGACGACGTGCGCGAGGCGATCGAGAAGGTTGCCGACACCTTCCGCGCGCTGGGGGCGGAGACGGTTCCCGTCCACCTGCCCCACACCAAGTACGCCATCGCGGCCTACTACATCATCGCCACTGCGGAAGCCAGCGCCAATCTCGCCCGTTTCGACGGCATCCGCTACGGCTTCCGCGACCCCAGGGCGGAAACTCTCCTGGAGACCTACCGCATGAGCCGCGCCGGCGGGTTCGGGCGGGAGGTGAAACGCCGCATCATCCTCGGCACCTACGTGCTCAGCAGCGGCTACCACGACGCCTACTACAACCGGGCCCAAAAGGTGCGCACGCTCATCCGCCAGGACTACGACACAGCCTTCGAATCCTGCGACGTGCTGCTCTCGCCCGCCTCTCCGTTCCCCGCCTTCCGCGCCGGCGAGATCACCGATCCGCTGCAGATGTACCTAGCCGACATCTACACAATCTCCGCCAACCTGGCGGGCAACTGCGGCATCTCGGTGCCCTGCGCCTTCTCCGCCGAAGGACTGCCCATCGGCGCACAACTTCTCGGCCCCTCCCTAGGGGAAAGCGCCGTCTTGCGCGCGGCCCATCTCTACGAGCAAAATGCGGATTTCGACGCAGATTTTTCCGCCGGCCCCGTCCTTGCGGCAGTGGAACAAGGATTGAACCATGAAATATGAAGCTGTGATCGGACTGGAAGTCCACACCCAAGTGCGCACGCAGACCAAGATTTTCTGCGGATGCCGCAACGAATACGGCGCCGGGCCGAACACCAACGTCTGTCCCATCTGTCTCGGATACCCCGGCGTCCTGCCGGTCATGAACCGCGAGGCCGTGCGCCAGACCATCGTCGCCGGGCTCGCCTGCGGCTGCGAAATCGCCTCCTACTGCAAGTGGGACCGCAAGAACTACTACTACCCCGACATGCCCAAGAACTACCAGATCTCGCAGTTCGACCTGCCCATCTGCCTGGGCGGCGAAGTGCCCATCACCGGCAAGGGGTTCTCCGGAGAACCCATGCGGGAGCGGAACATCGCGCTCACACGCATTCACCTCGAGGAGGACGTGGCCAAGTCCACCCACCTCGGACGCAGCAGCGGGGTCGATTTCAACCGCGCTGGAATTCCCCTCATGGAAATCGTCAGCGAGCCCGACATGCGCACGCCCGACGAAGCCTATGCGTACCTCAACGCCCTCAAGCAGATCCTCGAATATGCCGACATCAGTGACTGCGACATGGAAAAAGGGCAGATGCGCTGCGATGTCAATGTCTCGGTCCGACCCGTGGGGCAGACCAAACTCGGAACCAAGATCGAGATCAAGAACCTCAACAGCTTCCGCACCGCCCATCGAGCGCTCGAATACGAGATCGAGCGTCAGATCGACGTTCTCGAGGAGGGTGGATCCATGCGCCAGGAGACGCGCCGCTGGGACGACGAGGAGGAAGCGACCTCGGTCATGCGCACCAAGGAGAACGCCCAAGACTATCGCTACTTTCCCGACCCCGATCTCATGCCTGTCGAAGTGTCTGCGGAGTGGCTGGAAGAGGTGCGGAGTTCGCTGGTCGAAACCCCCCATGCGCGACGCGCGCGGTTTGTCGAACAGTACGGGATCACGGACTACGACGCCGACGTGCTGACCCACGAAAAAGCGACGGGTGACTACTTCGAGCAAGCCGCGCAGGGCCGCAAGAAGCCCAAAGCCGTGGCGAACTGGATCCAGACGGAACTTCTCGGCGCGCTCTCGAAACGGGGAATCCATATCTCCGATAGTCCCGTGAGTCCGCAGGCGCTGGGCGAGCTCATGGACCTGATCGAGGCTGGCACTGTCAGCGGCAAGATCGCCAAGGATGTGTTCGCCGAAATGCTCGACACGGGCACCTCCGCAGCCGCCATTGTCAAAGAGAAGGGCTTGGAGCAGGTCAGCGACACGGGTGCCATCGAGGGCATGGTCGATGATGCCATCGCCGGGAACGAAAAGGCGGTTCAGGAATACAAGGACGGCAACGGGAAAGCCATCCAGTTCCTCGTCGGACACGTCATGAAGGCCAGCCGCGGCAAGGCAAACCCGAAGATGGTCGTCGAACTGCTCAAGAGCAGGCTCGACTAGGGGTTGGCGGGGAAGAGGAACGATGCGTTTTGGGGAGAGCATCCCTGGTGGTGCGGGACGGCCCGGACCGCGAGTGGTGGTGCGGGCTTCACCCTCGGTCCCGGAGGTCCCGAGCCACTGCCGGCCACGAGCATGGTGGTGCGAAAGTTCTCCGCCTCTTCTTCCCGCCTC
>JAGLDW010000218.1 GCA_023145395.1 Lentisphaeria bacterium
CTCTTCATCGATTAGGAGGAGAGACGAGGCGGTAGGGATGAAGAGGGTTGGCTCTTAGCGAGTCGGAGATTCCGCAATGATCTCCAACGGGATTGGCGGCAGCACCCCGATCGGCCAACGCCACTTCTTCTTCTTCTTCGACTTGCCCCGCATCCCCGTCTTGAACACATTCACGATCAAGTTTCCTGCGGCACCCACCTTCGCCGCCTCCGCATCGGCCCTCAGGGTCAGTGTCAACAGACCCGGCTTCTGGTCCGCATTCTCGATCGTCAGACCGGGCGGAGGGTCGGACAACGAGTACTCGATGCCGGGCAACAGCTTGCGCATCTGCCGTTTGAAGCTGACCTGAACCGTGCCGCCCCGCGTGACGCGCGCAGTCATCTCCCCAACCCGATGCACGGGTGGAGGCGCCCATTTGGCACCCTTCACACGGGCTGAAAACGCATCGGTCGTCACAAGATGACGCCAGAGGAAGGCCTGCATCACATTGTCGGCGGGAACAGCCGCACGCACCACGGATTCTCCAGCAATTTTGGCACGTCCCTCGAAGTGCAGCGACACGTTCCTCGTCTTCCCCTTGCGCGGTGCGGTGAGAGTCACCCGCGTGCGATCGCAGCTCCGGGGGATCCGACCTCCCTGGAGCAGAAACCCCTTTGGCGCATCGCGCAGAGAAAGTTGAATCGGCCCGGCGAATCCGTCCCGGCGGAGGACATGCACGGTCAAGGGGGTTGTCTGCCCGCCCGTCATAGCCACGCTGGAAGGGCAGATGCGCAATGAAAAATCCGGTTCTGGAGCACCAATGCGCAGTCGATAGCCATACTCGGCGCCACCATGCGCCTGCGTATCCGAGATTTCCATGCGATAGAGCCCATCCGCTGGCAGCTCCACGCGAAGATAGGAGTCGGCGTGGTGGGTGTTGGTCCCCATATCACGATGCAGGAACCCGACCTTGTCGCTCATGTCGTCGTTCCAGGCCAGTACAGTGCCTGCGCTATCAAACAGCCGAATGAGCGA
>JAGLDW010000219.1 GCA_023145395.1 Lentisphaeria bacterium
CCCCCCAGCGGGAACATCCGCGTGATGAACGGCAGCTCCCCCACGGAGATTCGATAGACGAAATCCTCGCGCCCCCGGTAGATCGAGTCCCGGATCTCCAATTCGTACACTCCAGTCGCTGGAACATCGTACAGAAGCACTGGATCGGGATCAAAGCGAAAATCATCCGCATAGGCCACTTCCCGCCCCTTTTCGTCGTACAGCGCCACGGTGGCCTGAAACCAGCCGGGTACCGCATCGGCCAGAAAGGGCACGAGGTGGCGTGCGAAGGTCTGCACTACCAGTTTCTGCCCTTTGCGGGCCTCGAAACGGAGTCGGTCAATATCGCCTGGGAGAATCTGTCCATTGAGCAGGAAGGGCGTCTTCTGCGGCGGTCCATCCGGTGCTTTCGTGTTGTTCGGCTCGATCTCGTGCACTTCCGGGATGGTCCCGACCTGGAAGCACATGGGATTGCTCACGCCGCGCGCGGTGAAAATGCGAAGTTCGCGGTCTCCAGGCTTGGCATCCGGGGCGATTTCGATCTCCACCAGCGCGCACTCCGAAATCTGCCGGTTGATCTGCGGGGCGGTTGGGGGCGTGAACATCATGCTCACGCGCCGCAGTTCCCACATCTTCATGCTCTCGAGTTTTGGAAAAGCCAGATGACGCAGAGGAAGCGGCTCGCGCTGCGCACGCATTCCTCCCTTCTTTTTCTTCGCCTCCTCCTCCTCCGCCGCCGCTTTGGCCGCGGCGCCCTCCATGGTCATCCCCTCAGCCTCTTCCTCCATGGTGCCAGCGGCCTTCAGCGCCTCCGCCCGTTTGGCCTTCAACGTATTGACCGCGTTCGTCCGCTGGTCCCGGATCGCGCGGAAGTGATTGCGGAGACGCTGTGTGAATGCCGCGCCCGTGCGCACGGAGAGCACCTTCACCCCGCCCCCGCTGACCTGCACGGATTCGACTCTGCGCAGATTCTGCCCCGCGATCTCGATGGTGATCTTCGTGCCCCGCTGCCCCCCCGCCGGATGAACATAGCCGACGGATGGATTCCGGGGCTGCGCCTGGACGGAGACAAGAACGAAACCCGCAAACACAACGCCCAGCGTTTGTCGAAACAAGAACTTCATGCCATGATCTCCCTGAGTCGTCCCTTGCCAGGCGAGGGAATGGTGACTGGCACGGTCAGTCCGCGCGAGTTGGGCAGCTTGCCGTCCGGGTCGATTCCCAGCAGTTCGTAGATGCTCGCGTGCAGATCCTGCGGATAGACAGGGCGTTCCGCCACCTCGGAGCCCGTCGCGTCCGATGCGCCGACGATTTGCCCACCCTTGAATCCACCTCCGGCCACAAGAGTGGAGAAACAGGCGCCAAAATGCCCACGCCCTCCATTCCAGGGCTCGTTCCAGAGCACCTTCGGGGTGCGCCCAAACTCGCCACCGCACCAAACGACAGTGCTGTCCAGCAGCCCCCGATCATCCAAGTCCCGCAACAGCGCCGCCAGACCATTGTCCAACTCCGGAAGCATCCGATTCATGCTCTGAAAATGCTGTTTATGCGTATCCCAGCCCTTGCAGTTGATGGCGACGTAGCGCACGCCCTCCTCAATCATTCTTCGGGCTGCCAAGCACGACTGTCCCAGGGTGTTGCGCCCGTATTCGTCGCGCAGTTTCGCCGGTTCCTTGGACAGGTCGAACACCTTGCCAGCGTCTCCCAGAATCATGTTGTAGGCAGATTTTTCACAGCGGTCCAAGGTGGCGAAGCTCGCGTGGCCGGGCAGCGCCTGGCCCAGAGAGTCAAGACTGTGCAGCAGCGCGCGCCGTTCCTCCTGGCAGGTTCGGGTCACCCCCTTCGCAACCACCCCCGACACCTCGAAGGGATCCTTGTTCGGATTGCCTCCCGTGGCGAATGGCTTGTAGCGCGGACCCAGAAAACCCGCCTCGGAGAAACGCCCCTGGGGCGAAGTGAGTGCGATGTAGGGAGGTATCAGTCCCTTGTAGCCCGCGTCAAACGCCAGCATCTTGCCCACCACGGCGCCGAGACAGGGAAAGACCAGGCCACCACCCGCCTTGCGCCCGGTCTGCATCATGTACGCGGCCGTCTCGTGGCCGTTCACCCCATGGGTCATGCTGCGGATGATCGAGTACTTGTCCGCGTGCTTGGCGAGTTGCGGAAGCGCGGCGTTGATTTGCACGCCGTCCGCATTTGTCGAAATCACGCTGCCGAGAGGACCACAGTACACCTCACCCGCATCCGGCTTCGGGTCGAAGGTGTCAAGATGCGACGGGCCGCCCCACAGCCACACCTCGATCACCGCTTTCGCCGACGCCTTCCGCGTTGACGCGGCAGCGCCCAGCGCGCCAAGTGGACCCGCCATGGCCAAACCCGCCGCCCCAA
>JAGLDW010000022.1 GCA_023145395.1 Lentisphaeria bacterium
CGACGCGAGGAGGTGGCCCGGCGCATGTTCCTACTTCGCTTTGGCGACGATGTGGATGTGGAGGGGCACACGGTCAAGACTCTCATGGGCATGGAGGGGCATCGTGTGAAAGAGCTCTACGCGCAGATGGGTGCCAAGCACGGAGTCACCTGGAAAGGGCGCAACTACAACCCTCGAAACTGGACGCTTTCCGACAGCATCAACCGGGCTGTCTCCGCCGCCAACGCCGCGCTCTACGCCCTCACCACCGCCATCGTCTGCTCCATGGGCTATCTCCCCCAACTTGGCTTCATCCATTCCGCAGGCACGATTCCCTTTGTCTTTGACATTGCGGACATCTACAAGCCCGAGACCACGCTCGAAGCCGCCTTCGAGACCATGGCCATCAACCCGGAAGCCAACGAGAAGGATGTCATCACCCGTCTCAAGTTCCATATCGAGGACCGCAAGATCCTCCGCCGCATACCGCGTGATATCGAACGCCTGCTCGACTACAAGAACACCACCAAGGCATAGTTCCGCCAAAGCGGAAACGGGAAAGGGACTCATGACCGTCATCGTGGCCAATGACACGCCCCCCGCCATACGAGGATTGCTCAAACGCTGGTTCGTGGAACCCCGCCCCAATGTCTTTGTCGGCACGGTCAACCAGCGCACGCGGGAAAAAGTGCTGGAGTACATCCGGCGCAATGCCCCGAAGCTGGGACTCCTCGTCATCGCCACCGCCGACAACTCGCAGGGATTCAGCATGCGCCAGTACGGAGACACCAAGCGACGCCCAGTTCAATATGCAGGACATTTCCTGATCGCTGAAAAATGGCAGGATGACGAAACGTGCTGACCGCCACTTTTCAGCTTTTCACAGGCCTTGGCGAAGCCGCCGAACGACGCCTCTGGGAGCGCGGATGCCTGCTCTGGGAGCACATCCCCCGCCTTCGCGACAAATGGCTCAGCCCAGCCAAGAAACGCAAGCTTGCCCCTCAGATCCAAGAAGCGCGCACAGCACTCGACGCAGCGCTCCCAGACTACTTTCTGAACCGACTTCACGGCTTGGCACGCCTTCGCCTGCTGCCCCACTTCGGCACCCACACGATCTTCCTTGATATCGAGACGACCGGACTCCAGGCCGACGCGACCATCACCACGGTTGCAGTCTTCGATGGGGAACGGACAAATGTCTATGTCGAACATGCGAACATGTGCGAGTTGATCCCGGTCCTGGCCTCGGCAAAACTTCTTGTCACCTACAACGGGATGCGTTTCGACCTGCCACGATTGCGGAAAAGATTTGGCATTGATCTCGTCACTCCCCATCTCGATCTCATGCCCGTCCTTGGCGCCATAGGGCTCAAAGGGGGAATGAAATCCGTCGAAAGACAGCTTGGCATTGGCAGAGAATCCGTGGAGGAGATGGACGGTGCGGATGCAGTAGTGCTCTGGCACGCCCACCGGCAAGAAGGAGATTTGGTGCCACTGCACCGTCTTCTCCGCTACAACGCTCTAGATGCACGCAATCTAGAACGCATGGCGAGAATGCTCTACAAACGTAGCATGCAGGGATTCCCACTGCTGCCAAAACTCCCTGCAACACCCTCCACAACTCCCGTTTGGTTTCAAACGCAACGGCTCTTTGACATCTGAATAAACACTGTGCATAGTGGTTGACACAATGGGTGACACTAAATATCACTCTTTTCCCCACGCCCGTGGGGATGTTCCGTTGACCCACAGTCCGCCGAGCTCCGGCAGCTCCTTTTCCCCACGCCCGTGGGGATGTTCCGGGCGTTGTGAGGCTATCGCTTGACCCCTTGCCCTTTTCCCCACGCCCGTGGGGATGTTCCGACACGCGAGATAGCGGCCATCCTGAGGGAAAACTTTTCCCCACGCCCGTGGGGATGTTCCGAAACGAACCGCGCAAATGCTCCACGCCATGCACTTTTCCCCACGCCGTGGGGGTGTGCCATCATGCGTGAAAACGAAGTGATGTTTTGTCGATAGCCGAATGAGTGCGGTGATGAATACTCATATTTGCAGGAGACAAACTAGCGCGGTGGCGCCGGAGTCAAGGCAAGCGGGCGTGGAGGTGCTATATTTCCGGAGTAGCTGTAGTAGCGATGCAACGAGGATTTTTGCGCTCTATGACCGACCAAGACAAGAACATCTCCTTTCTTTCGGACATACCCGCCCCGAAGATGACACGCATCGCGGTGTTTGGCGGCACGTTCGATCCTGTGCATAACGGGCACCTGTCCCTGGCCAGTGCACTGCTGGAGGCGGATCGTGCGGATGAAGTCCTCTTCATCCCCGCAGGACGCCCCCCCCACAAAACGCAGGGCACACACGCAACTCCGGAACAGCGGCTGGAGATGCTGAATCTTGCCATCGAGCACCATGATGCCTTCGCCGTTTCGGACATCGAGGTGATGCGTCAGGGAGAACCATCCTACACAATCGACACGCTGATTGTTCTGGCCGAGATCTATCCGGACTGCCAACTGCAGTTTCTGCTGGGCATGGACAGCTTGCTCGAACTTCACAAATGGCATCGTGTGGGGGATCTTGTGCGGCGTTTTGATTTTGTAGTCTTCCCGCGACCCGGTGTGCGACCACCCACCCAGTCCGATCTTGCTGGAAAACTCGGCGTCCGCAGCGCCGTGAAGCTGCTGGACTCGGTGGCGACGGAACTGCCGGTCTTCCCTGTTTCCTCGACGGAAGTGCGTGCGCGGTGCGTGAAGGGGTTGCTCATCGACGAGCAGTGCCCCGTTCCTGTCGCCCAGTACATTGAAGAACGCGGGCTCTACAAGGCGCCCGCCTGACACAATTCTAGCAGAAGGAGTGATTCATGGATTCCACCCGACCTGTAGGCGATGATGCGGAAGCGCTGGCAAGGCGCTGTGTCGAAATCTGTGTTGAGCACAAGGGCGAAAATATCACCCTGTACGATCTTCAGGGCACCTCGATGCTGGCTGATTATTTTGTATTTTGCACGGCCAATTCGACACCCCATATTCGGGCTTTGGCGGAGCATATCCGGGTTGGTCTCTCGGCTGAGAATGCATTGCCCAGGGCGCGCGAAGGCGAGGCGGTGAGCCAGTGGGTCATCATGGACTACGGGGTGGTGATCGTGCACATCATGGATGCCGAGCGGCGCGATTTCTACAAAATCGAAGAGCTTCTGGACCCCGAGCAGGCCATCTATCGCAGCGAGGAGCTTGACGCGGACGCTTGACATCCGGCGTTCAGAAAGGCCCGTCCCATGACCACCAAAGCCAGACAGCGCGACACGAGCCGACGCTGTGCGGCGCTTTTGGTGTTTCTTCCGCTTCTGCTGGTGATCGGGGTCCAGGCGCAGGAAGTCGGCGGGGCCGCGGCGCCGCCAGACGAGTTGCGCATTCTTGCCTACAACGTCTACAATTTCATGGCCACCGCCGCTCCCGAGCAGGTCAAGACTCCCGAGTCCCGGCAAACGGTGGTGGACATCATCACCCGCCTCGATCCCCACATCGCAGTGCTGGTGGAGACGGGTGGCGCGGAGGCGGTGGAGGAGCTTGTCTCGATGCTGGACAAGGCCGGTGCGGACTTCCCCTTCCGCACGATTGTGAAAGGGTATGACAGGAGACGCCGGATCGCGCTGCTCTCCAAGTTCCGTCCTGCCGAAGTGTGTCACGACACCACTTCCACCTTCAACCTCAAGGGGCGGCGCCTGCGAGTGCGCCGCGGGTTCGCGCACTGCGTGTTCCGCTGGGCGAACGGATACACGCTGCACGTGCTGGGCGCGCACGTGAAGAGCAAGTGCTTCGATCCGCTTGGGCAGACGGATATCCGCCGCTACGAAGCGCGTCTCCTGCGCTACCACTACAACGATCTGATCAAGAAGGATCCCAAGGCCAACGTCCTGATTCTGGGCGATTTCAATGACACGCCCGACGCCTCTCCCGTCTCCACAGTCTGCAGCCGCCGCAGCAAGGACATCCGGCAGCTCTACGATCTACGTCCTGTGGACCGCTACGGCATGAGCTGGACGTATTGCTGGGACAAGGCCGATTCGTACACGCGCATCGACTACGCCTTCGCCAGCTATGAACTGCTCCCCGAGGTGGACTTCGCCAAGACGGTCATTCCCTGGTTTCCCGAGTGGTACATCGCCTCCGACCATCGCCCGCTTCTGGTCACGCTGCACCCCAGCGATCAACCGGCCGATGCAACACTGCTCGACCGCTTCGAGCGAAACCATCGCAAACCCGACGCCCCCATGGCCAGTTTTCACAAGGGTCGTGTCGTCGGCACCCGGCGCGTGCGCCGCTGACGAGCCGCTTTCAGCTCTGCGCGATCACAAATAGGGGTACGCTCTCGAGGAGGAGAAACGATCATGGTCATGGCGGCGGAAACATCGGTTCCTATGCTCAGCCCTCTCGTTGAGGAACTGCGCGAGAAGTTGCGTGGACTGAATGCATCCTACGCCGACTTGGTGGTCAAGCTTGGCACGATTCGTTCCACTCTCATCCCTGAAGCCAACGCCAACTACATGGTCAAGCTGGGTGCTTTGGAG
Organism: Lentisphaeria bacterium; assembly: GCA_023145395.1. Lineage (GTDB taxonomy): Bacteria > Verrucomicrobiota > Lentisphaeria > Oligosphaerales > Lenti-02 > JAGLDW01. The sequence goes on from JAGLDW010000022.1 coordinate 4,550, forward strand.
CAGGATCTCTTCGCCCGGAAGCTTGAGGCGAACCGCGTGCGGCGGGAGATTCAGCTTCGCCAGGCGGCCGCCAACCACGGAGAATCCCTCACGGACGAGGCTGTCCTCCATATTCTGGATGCTGAGTTCGGGGACTGGCAGGAGGAATTGCGGAGGGGGCAGGAGAAGCTTGCCGCAGCCCAGAAATATCTTGCAGCGCCGTTTCTTGACGAGCATGAGGTGCGCCGTCACAAGAAGCTCTATCTGGCGTTGGTGAAGAAGCTTCATCCGGATGTCAATCCCCATCTGCCAGACGTGGCGGTGGAGCTTTGGCAGGCTGTTCAGAACGCCTACGAGAGGGGCGACCACGTGTTGCTCGAGGCATTGGCCGACAAGGTTGCCGGGATTCTGGGGAGTGTGGACACGCCTGCGGCGCCGGACACCGTGGGCGCGCTTCACGCGGCACTTGCGCAAACAGAAAAGCACCTGGCTGCGCTGCAAGCGAACATGGACACCCTCCGCACGCGCTTCCCCCTCGACATCCTCGACAACTTGGACGATGCGGTATGGGTGCGGAAGCGGCGGGCGACGCTGAAGGCGGAGATCGTCGATGCCGAGGAGAAGCTTCGGAGTCTCTGCGGGGTTTTGGCCATGTTGACGGGGGCTGCGGATGGCGGATAGTGACTCACTTGTTCCGTACGCGCAGTGGCTGGCGATCAAGGGCGCCTTTGGCAAGGGTGGCGTGCCCATGCCTTTTGTGCAGGAGATCTTCCTGTTGGAGTGTCATGTCGCCGGCACGAGTCACATTGCTGGAATCGGGGATCTGGCCGACACTGTGCCAGTGGGAGAACTCCTGGCCTTTGTACGCGAGCGGGACAATCCACACGACGGGCTGGCCATCCTCATCTGCAACCGCGACAGCCACAAGCTGGGCTACGTTCCTCAAGCGAAAAACGAGGTGCTTGCACGCCTCATGGACGCGGGCAAGCTGATTTTCGGCAAGGTGGAATACAGCGGGTGGAAAGAGAATTGGCTGAGGATCGTCATCAAGGTCTACATGCGCGACCTGTGATGATCCGCCGCCCTGCGAACTCCGCAGAACGTGGAACCTCTCGTCTTTCTCGGACACTACCCTCGCCTACTGAAGATCGTGCAGTTGGATGGGGGCGATGATGTTGGGGGAGGTTGGGAA
>JAGLDW010000220.1 GCA_023145395.1 Lentisphaeria bacterium
CATCGGGATAGGGACGCCCCTCACAGGGCGCCCCTCCCACACCACCGCTCGTACGGGTCCGTAAGCGGCGGTTCGGCTGTTCAGGCAGGATCGAGCCAGGGGAAGACAAGCCCGAGTGATCGGAAGTAACTGTCCGGCAGTGCGATGTGCACCCATTTGGCACCACTCATGCGCCACGCGCCTTTGCGAGCACAGCCCGTTGTGAGCGCGTAGTCGTGGTAAACACCACGTTTGAGCAATTCGGTGACACGGGTGCGTCGGTTCTTCCAGTGGGTCCAGATCACAGCCCGGAGGCGGCGTCGGATCCAGTGGTCGAGTGGACGTAGGCGGTTGCGGGATTCGACGATGCCGAAATAGTTCCACCAACCGCCCGTGTACGCGTTGAGTTCGTTGATTACCTGCTGGAGGCTGCGCCCCCGCTTCCGCCCGGTGATTTCCCGCACCTTCTCTCTGAACCGTTTGACGGTCTTCCAGTGAAGGCGCAGTTTCGGGGCGGCACGGTGGTTGGTGAAGCAGCAGCCGAGGTACTTGCGGTCCCAGGGGCGGCCCACGGCACTCTTCTGTTGGTTCACCTGCAGTTTCAGCTTCCTGGTCACAAACCGGGTGACCGCTTCCATCACTCGTTCCCCCGCACGCTTACTTCGGACATATATGACGCAGTCGTCGGCGTAGCGCACAAAGTGAAGTCCTCGCTTTTCAAGCTCCTGGTCCAGTTCATCCAAAACGATATTCGACAGCAACGGCGACAGTGGGCCGCCTTGCGGCGTTCCCTCCATAGTCGGGCTGACGAGGCCTCCGATCATTACCCCAGACTGCAGGAATCGGCGGATCAGGCCGAGAACTCGCTTGTCTTTGATCCGAGTGGCCAGGCGGCTCAACAGCCGGTCCTGGGGCACCGTGTCAAAGAACTTCGCCAGATCAAGGTCCACCACGAACCGATAGCCCTGCCTGAGATAATCCTGGCATCGGCGCAACGCCTGCGCCTGGGACCGCTTCGGTCTGAACCCGAAACTCGAGTCAGAGAAGGTGTGATCCCAGAGTGCAGTGAGAACCTGCGCGACCGCCTGCTGAACCACGCGATCGAGCACACAAGGAATGCCGAGGAGCCGAACTCCACCGTCAGGTTTATCGATCTCTTTCCGGCGAACCGGCAGGGGATCGTACGTACCGTCCAGCAGAGCCTGGCGGATCTTTGGACCGTGGTGCTTCATGTAGCCTTTCAGCTGGCGGACGGTCATACCATCCACCCCTGGAGCACCATCATTGCGGATGACGCGCTTGATTGCGCGCTTCATGTTCTTCCGCTCAAGGATGGATTCCATGAGACGGATCTTTCCTGTCGGGCTTTCGGATAACCGTGACGCTATAAACATTTCAGAACTGGTGTCGCGGCGAACTGAGTTCGACGAGTACCCCAGACCCAGCTCTTGCTGGTTCATCTGCTGCAATATGCTCATAAGACTCGACTCCTACTACCCACTCACATTTACCCAACCCATTCAGGCGGGC